>DBRM01000081.1:0-10567 GCA_002305965.1 Syntrophomonas sp. UBA1368 | reverse complement strand
CCCGGTTCCATCAATTGGGAGAATAAAACCACCCGGGGATACACTTTTCAAAAAGGCAACTGGGCGTCAGCCACTTATCCCTTGCCGGATGTGGTATATGACAGGATAACCAGCCGGGCTACCGAGGCCAAAAACCTGACCACCAAACAAAAGTTGATGCAGCTTCCTCATTTGAAATATTTTAACCCATCTTTTTTTAACAAGTGGCAAGTATATCAGATGCTGGTCACCGATCCCCAGTTAAAAAGATACCTGCCGGAAACAAAAGACCTGACTCCGGAAAATTTCAAAGGGATGCTGCAGAAATATAATACATTGTTTGTCAAACCCAGTAATGGAAGTCTGGGGAAGGGGATCATCAAGGTCACACGGAATTCAGGCGGGGCCGTAAGTTTTGTCATTTATGGCAAGGGCAAAGTAAAAAACTATGCTGAAAATGCCGAGGAGTTCTTCAAAAAGACCACCAGGATCAGGGGTGATAAACCATATATCGTGCAGCAGGGCCTGAATTTGGCCCTTTACAAAGGAGCCACTTTTGATTTAAGGATCATATATCAGAAGAACAAAGAAGGGAACTGGCAATTAGGCAAAAAATTTGTCCGGGTAGCACCCCGGGGAAGCAGTATTTCCAACTTAAGCAGCGGCGGCAGAGTCGAGATAAGTAAAAGGGTACTGAAGTATCTGTTTCATAATAAAGAACGGATAGAGAATAAAAATGAAGAAATCAAAGAGTTCTGCCTGCGGGTGGCAAAAATACTTGAGGAAAAGAACAATGCCATATACGGGGAACTGGGGATGGATATAGGGATCGATAAGCAGGGAGCGTTATGGCTGATTGAAGTTAACTCCAAACCGCGCAAGACTACCGAGACCGAATTCTCAACGGCTGTGATGCGCAGAACTTTTTTAAGACCATTGGAATTTGCCTCTTATTTAGCCGGATTTCCGGTTAAATAACGGTTTTATTGGTTTCTATTCAATACTTCATCATACAAAACCTTTGTAAAAAGTGGCATAATTAAAGGAAAACCAGACTAAAGCAGAGAATAATTAAGCATAGTTGTGGGGTGGGAAAACCTGCCCCACTATTAACATTGCATGCAGGAGGACAAGTGTTGAAGGATATAAAGAGGATTGGTATTTTAACCGGAGGCGGAGACTGCCCGGGGCTAAATGCGGTAATTCGTTCCATAACCAAGACGGCTATTGGTGATTATGGCATCGAAGTCGTAGGGTTTATAGATGGATTTAAAGGGTTGGTGGAAAATCATTATCGTACCTTGGACTTCCAAAGTGTATCCGGTATCGGTCATACCGGCGGAACCATTTTGGGCACCACCAATCGGGACAACCCTTTTAGATATTTGATCAGCCCGGAAAAAGAAGAACCGGTATACTGCGACAAGTCTGCCCAGGCTATACAGAACATCAGCGATGCCGGATGTGATGGACTGATTGTTATTGGCGGCGACGGTACATTAAATATTGCACAGCGTTTTCATGAAATAGGTGTAAAAATCGTAGGCGTACCCAAAACCATCGATAATGATCTGCAGGCCACAGATGTAACATTTGGTTTTAATACTGCTGTTAATACCGCTTCTGAAGCGCTGGATAAATTACACACCACCGCAGAATCACATCATCGGGTCATGATTCTGGAAGTGATGGGCAGGTATGCCGGTTGGATCGCCCTGCATGCAGGCATATCCGGCGGGGCAGATGTTATCCTGATTCCGGAGATACCTTATTCGCTGGATAGAATCATTGATAAGATCAAGTTTCGCTATCAGCACAATAAAAAATTCAGCATCATCGTGGTTGCTGAAGGAGCGGCTGCTATAGACGGTAAAATGGAAGTACAAAAAATGGTTCCCACCAGTCACGATCCGATTCGATTAGGAGGCATCGGCAGGAAGGTGGGGCAGGATATAGAAGATCTAACCGGGATCGAGACCCGGGTAACGGTGCTGGGGCATTTGCAGAGAGGTGGGCAGCCCATTCCTTTTGACAGAATTTTATCCACCCGTTACGGTGCAGCAGCCGTTGAAGCTTTTGTCAGCGGTCAATTCGGAACCATGGTAAGTTTGCAGGGGACCAGTATAAATACAGTGCCTTTGACCGAAGCCATCAAAGATATCAAGAAAGTTCCGACCGACAGTGATATCATTAGAACTGCAAGATCGATCGGCATCAGTTTTGGTGATTAAATACGATCAGCAATGGAGGCAGATCAATGTTAGTCAGCGAAATCATGCGTAAGGAATTTTTCACTCTTAAAAATAATGACAGGCTGGAAACAGCCTGCCGTTTGATGAATGATAACCGCCTTTATGGCGCGCCTGTAATTGATGAGCATGGTAAAATCGTAGGTATATTTACCCGGCCGCATTTGATCAGAGCATTGATGGAGAATCTGTCTCCTTTTACCCCCGTAGAAGAAATCATGCAGTCCAAAGTCATTACCATCAAGCCGGAAAATGAAATCAGTGAAACCATCAAATTGTTTATTGAGACCGGCTATCATCATTATCCTGTCACTGACAACGACGGCGTGCTGATTGGACTGGTGGTTTCCAGTGACTTAATGCAGGAGGGTGCCAGTGAACTGTACAAGCTGTTCGGTAATAATGATTTTGACTATTTTGATGCTGCTTTGATCGGCATCGACCACAAAGGATATATTCGCTCGGTCAGCGAGACCGCCCTTGATTTTTTAGGTCTGCAGGCTTCGCAGATCATCAATAAACATCTTATTGAAACCGTACCGATCATTGAAAGGTTTGCCAAAGGTATTTTTTCTGATGCCAAAAAAGTAAAAGAATTGTCTACCCAGCTGAATCTTGCAGAGAAAAGGATCGAATACTATCGTTCTGAATTGAACAACTTATTATATACAGAAAATTCATTTAATGAAATCATCGGAATATCACCCCAAATTAAAAAAATACGCCAAATGGCGATACGGGCGGCGAAAACCTCTTCTACGGTCTTGATCAGAGGCGAAAGTGGAACCGGAAAAGAACTGCTGGCTCATGCCATTCATAATTTCAGTCCCCGCTGTAAAGAGCCCTTTATTAAAGTCAACTGCGCGGCGATACCTGAAAATTTGATCGAGTCCGAGCTTTTTGGTTATTGTGAAGGCGCTTTTACCGGAGCGATAAAAGGCGGTAAACCCGGTAAATTTGAACTGGCAGACGGGGGCTCAATATTTCTGGATGAGATCGGTGATTTACAACCCGCTCTTCAGGCTAAACTCCTCAGGGTCTTGCAGGAATTCGAATTTGAACGTTTGGGAGCAGTGCAGTCAACCCGGGTTGATGTAAGAGTGATCGCTGCTACCAATCGTGATCTCAAGGAACTCATCAGCCTTGGGAAGTTCAGGGAAGACCTTTTCTACCGGATTAGTGTTGTGGAACTGGAAACCACTCCGTTGCGGGAAAGAAAAATCGATATCGATTATCTGACTGACTATCTGATCGAAAAAATATCCAACCGGTTGAAAGTCAAAGTTGCAGGCATCAGCAATAAAGCTCGCATCGCTTTGAGAAGTTATGATTTTCCCGGCAATGTCAGGGAGTTGGAAAATATTTTGGAGAGAGCCATCAATTTTGTAGAAGATGAGGGCTTAATTGAAGTCCATCACCTGACGCCCATGATAAAGAGTATAATGATCAAGAATGATATTTACAAAGAACCGGTTCCTCATTTTTCATCATTAGCAGAAGCGGTATCTTTTGCAGAAGAAACTGCTATTCGTAAAGCACTTAAAAATGCCAACGGCAATCGAACTGAAGCTGCAAAATCATTGAATATTCATAGGTCACTACTTTATAAGAAAATAATTAAATATAATATTGCAGAGAAAGGAGAGAGGAGGTATTAATACAACGATTAATAAAATTGCTGTACTGGGAGCGGGAACTATGGGGGTAGGCATTGCGCAAGCTGCTGCCCGTGCCGGTATGCAGGTCATATTAAGGGATTTGCAAAAATCGCTGGTCAGAGATGGTTTAAGGAACATCGAAAATGATTTGGGTCATGAAGTCAGCCAGGGTCAGATCAGTGCGGAAGAGAAGGATATGATTTTAAGCCGGATCGAAGGAACGACTGACCTGGCTCAATTACATGATGTAAATCTGGTCAACGAAGCAGTGGTCGAGAATATGGCTGTCAAAAAGCAGCTCTTTGCAGAACTGGATAATATATGTTCCAAAAACACAATATTAGCCACCAATACTTCTTCCTTATCGATCACTGAAATTGCCTCTGCCACCAAACGCCAGGACAAAGTATTGGGAATGCATTTTTTCAAACCGGTAACAACAGTGAAACTGGTGGAACTGATCAAGGGGATTGAGACCAGTGACAGTACCATTGACATAAGCAAAGATTTTGCGGACAGGATCGGTAAAACCAGTGTGGTAGTCAATCGTGAAAATCCAGGTTTTATTGTTAACCGGATTCTGGTTCCGTATATCAATGAAGCTATTTTTGCTTATGCCGAAGGTTTAGCGGGGAAAGAAGAGATAGATACCGCGATGAAACTTGGTGCCGGTATGCCGGAAGGTCCTTTGGAATTAGCAGACCGGATCGGTTTGGATACCATTTATTCAGTAATGTTAGTATTCTACGAAGAGTTCCGTGACTCGAAATACCGGCCGCACCCATTGTTTTCAACCATGATCAGAGCTGGATATTATGGTATAAAAAGCGGAAAAGGATTTTATAAATATTAATAAATCATATCATTAGGGGGAGTGGGGAATGGCGTTTAAGCCAAAAAAATCGAATGGAGCCTGGATAGGGTTACTTTTAAGCATCTTTATATTTGGATTTTTTATCTGGGGGATAAATTTTTCATTGGGACCGGATGACAAATTGCTGGCAATCATGCTTTATATACCGGTATATTTGTTCATCGGCATTTTTATAATATTGCTGTGGGGTGCTTTTACCCTCAAATATTTCTGTGATGAATCACAATTGATCATTCATTGGGGATTTATCAAGGCCAGGATCCCCTGGGATCAAATCAACAGCATCGAAAAAATACAGGGCAAGGTAAATTACTACTCCATTCTGGGAATGAGCTGGCCTGGATTTATCGCCGGTCTATATTCTGCTAAAGGCGTGGGATATGTTAAAATGTATGGTTCGGATAATAAGAACGGTTTCTTGTTGTTAAGAACCAACCTGGGTTTGTATGGTTTAACGCCCGACAGCGATGAATTGGCTGCAATGATTGCTGAGAAAACAGAGCGCACTGTCGATATTGTCAATATGGATGAACTGCCTCCGGAAAAGAAAGGTATTGACTTACAGGCGGATGGTTTTTATAAATTATTGTTGACCATTAATGTTGTATTTATTGCCCTTTATGGCTTATACTTATTACTGTTTTTCCCGCATTCTGGTGCGCCGTCTTTTATCATCTTGCTTTTGATCCTGGCGGTAGCACTGTTTTTCTTTACCCTGGGAAATGCGGCCAGGTTATTTCAATTCAGCACCACCGGCGGTTATGTCATGTTGATGGTGGGTATTGCGGTAACGGGAATATTCTTTATTTTATCATTATCGGAAATTCATCTTTAAAAAAAGAGCAGTATATGTAATATAGTTAACATAATATAATTATTGTAAATAAATATTGATCTTACTATCAATAAGGGAAAGGGAACCGATAAGAATGCAGCTAGGGATCATTGGATTACCATCATCAGGTAAAACCTCAATATTCGAATTACTTACCAATCATATTGAGAACACTGCAAATAACACAAGAGCTAATCTGGCTATTGCCCGGATACCTGATAACAGAATTGATTTTTTATCAGGTATGTTTAAACCAAAAAAAACCACCTATGCGCAGTTAGAAGTTATCGACGTACCGTCTCTGGTTCCAGGGATGGCAAAGAATACTGCCCAGTTTTTGGATTCAGTCCGCAAGGCAGATGCGCTGCTGCAAATCGTAAGAGTTTTTGACAATGAAAATGTCCCTTCATTCAGCGGAGAGATCAATCCGATCAAAGATATCGAGACCATTAATTATGAACTATTGCTGGCTGATCTGGATCTGATCGAAAAAAGGATCCAACGTATCAATGAAAATAAAAAGAAGAATAGTATGCTTAAGGAATTAGAACTATTGGAAAAGTTGAAAGCTAATCTGGAAAATAGTGTCCCCCTTTCGTCCTTAAGGTTTACTGCTGAAGAAGCTGAACTTTTGTCGAGCTATCAATTTTTGACAGACAAGCCGATGCTTATATGTCTAAACATATCTGAAGACGACATAAAAAATTCTCAATTTAAAGGGAAAAATGAAGTATATGAATACGCCCGTTCCAACAAAATAAATATCATTGAAGTATCAGCCAGCATTGAGAAAGAAATTGCTCAACTGGATGACGAAGATAAAAAAATGTATATGCAGGAGATCGGTATTGAACAATCGGGTGTAGTGAAAATTGCCCGGATGATGTATAGCAGTCTGGGTCTCATATCCTTCTTTACAGTGGGTGAAGACGAAGTCAAAGCCTGGACTATTATGGAAAATACCATTGCCCGTAAAGCAGCGGGAAAAATCCATTCTGATATTGAAAGAGGTTTCATTAGAGCGGAAGTGATCAAATATGATGATCTGGCTGCCCTGCAAAGTGTTGCCCTGGTGAAAGAAAAGGGCTTATTCAAGCTCGAAGGAAAGGAATATATCGTTAAAGACGGAGATATAATTAATTTCCGCTTTAATGTATAGATGTGTGAAATGAAATAATAATGGAATTTATTTAACGTTCTGAGCTGACCAATGGTCAGCTTTTTTTATTGGTCACAATCCCAGGGAAATGACACCGAGTTTTTTAATAACTCATATTATGGACTAAAGATATATAAAAGGAGTACTTGGATGCATAACAGGAGGAGGCATTATATCGGACCTGTAGTTGGTATTATTACAACCGGCAAAAGCAGAACTACGCAATGTAACGGCAATAAAGTGCATCTTTATAAAGATCTGATATCCTGTGGCCGCAAGCGAGGGGTATTTATCTATTACTTCTATCCCCGGAACATTAACTGGAAGCTCCGACAGATAAAGGGGTACTCTTATGACGGCAAAAAATGGTGCTATGGGATCTACCCCTTCCCGGATATTGTATATAATCGCATTCTTTATCGAAGTGTTGAAGAATCAGCCGAAGTAAGAAATATCCTCAAGAAGTTTGAGCAGGACAAGGATGTTTATTTATTTAATACCAGGTTTCTGGATAAATGGGAAGTTCACAAAGCAATCAATACCAATAAAGAAACTTCACATCTGGTTCCAGAAACAGAGCTTTTGACCAGAGAAACCCTTGTTATCATGCTGAAAAGGCACAAAGAAGTGCTGCTTAAACCGAGACGCAGCAGTAAAGGCCAGGGCATCGTAAAAATTAAAACGTTAAATAATGCAGTTTATTCGTATTCCCGTGCCGAATGGAAAAACCCTCAATGGATCAAAGCCGCGAACCTTCAGTCTTTGATCAGGCAATTAGAACGTCTCAGGATCTTTAACCATAATTATTTGGTTCAGGAATGTATAGACCTGACACGTCATAATGGAAGAATATTCGATCTTCGTTCCCAATTTCAAAAGAATGGAGAGGGGAAATGGATCCTAACCGGAGTGGGGGTAAGGATCGCCGGGAAAGGCAGATTTGTAACCCATATCCCCAATGGCGGTTCTTTAGCTGCTTATAATGATATCATCCCCTTATTCAATGATCTTGCCGCAGATGAAAGTCAAAGTTTTGAACGGCAGTTAAAAAGTATTGGCCTTTTTATACCCAAGTTACTGGAAGAAAAATTACAGCTCAATCTTGGCATCTTATCGATGGATATCGGCATTGATCCAGGAGGGAGGATGTTGATCCTGGAAGTAAATTCCAAACCGGCCAGGTTCGACGAACCTTATATCAGGCAGCGGCATCTGGATAATCTGGTTGATTACTTTATATTTCTTACCAGGAAAAAGTATAAGAGGAATGATAATTAGTGAATTTGAATATAAATTATTCTCCGAATGCAATGGGCGAAATGTTGTTGCAGCGGCTTAAAGATGATTTCGGTGCAGCTGTTAAGAACTTTACCATACAAGGCGATGAATATCTAAAGATTGTTGTAACGGAAAAAGGGGGGAAACTGACCCGCGGACTAAACCATTCCCGTGCCATCCAAAACTGCATGAATCAAGAAGAATTGGCCGGGATCCTTGCCGTCAATAAAATACCTTTTGGCAATAGCAATGGGGAGACCTTGATCAAACAATATGAATTATTTGTTTTTGACTTAAAAACAATCTCTATCAAAGTCCAGTCTGAAGTCAAATCCAAACCCCAAACAAAATATATCAAAGAATCAGAAAACAGCAGATCGGTTGAAATTGCCCGTCAGGTAGTCTATTTGCTGGGTCTGGATTTTGCCGTAGTACATTTGGCATTGACCGCCAGAAGAAGATTTAAAGTAATGGCCGTTGATCCCTCTCCAGTGGTTCGTGAAAAAGATTTTAATACTTTTTACAAGATGCTGACTGCTCTTTATCAAACCGGCAATGAATTGCTGTCTTCGGAAGTGAAATTAGGAGCTGACCCGGAGTTTATGATGATCAATACCAAAAGCGGCCGGCTGGTATCAGCATCAGAATTCTTTCCCCGGGATGGTATGGTAGGTTGTGATAATATCAGAATCCCCAACCGTCAGCAGCGGCCGGTGGCAGAGATCAGACCTGCACCGGAAACGGATCCCCTGGAGTTGATTGATAATGTCAAAAGAGCATTAAACAGTGCCAACCGCATGGCATCTTACCGCAATGTTAAATGGGTGGCAGGGAGCCAGCCAGTTGGTGGCTATTCCATTGGCGGACATATCCATTTCAGTAATTTGAAACTTAACTATGCCTTGCTCAGAGCACTGGATAATTTTTTAGGTATTACGGTATTTATGTTGGAAGTGCCGGTCACTGCAGCCAAAAGACGAAAGAAATATGGCTTTTTAGCTGATTATCGCATGAAAAATCATGGTGGTTTTGAGTACCGAACTCCTGGTAGCTGGCTGGTTTCACAAAAAATTGCTACCGCAGTGATATGTTTAGCAAAAATTGTAGTCAGCCGCTATCTTTTTCTGGATAGAAACTATTTAAACTCAACTGAAGCACAGGCAGCATTTTATGCCGGGAATCAGGATTATTTCAAACCCATTTTTGATGATCTGTGGGAGCATGTGGAAAAGACGGACCTTTATAATAAATATATTGAGGAATTAGAGATCATTCCCTATATGATAGAAAACGCCATGAACTGGGATGAGAAAAACGACCTGCGTAAAAAATGGCGGTTGGTCAATCCGAAAAACCAAGCTTCCAGGCCCGAAGTCAGAACCAATGTGCAGCCCAAAGTAATTGCAAGAAATGTACGGGCGGGAGGTGCTGTCCGCCAACCCAGCCGCAGTTCAGGCGACAAAATAAGCCAAGGCAAAAAACATAAGATCAATACAGCAAAGCGTATCAATCTATCGACATCAGAGCTCGGTAATGTACAAAGAGGTCAGATCAATATTGACAGGATCGTCATTTCCAGCGAGATCAGAGGGCTGTAACAGTAAGTTTATAGTTACATCATACTGAATTCAAAAGACATTATCGATTTCAAAATCAAAAGCGGTGATTTCCAATTGGTCGGAATATCGATAAAAAGTATCACGGATCAGCTGGATAATAAAATCCGCTTCACTGTATTTGCCAGAAACGAGCGAGAAGCCAATCACAGATCTCTGCCACAAATCCTGGCCG
This sequence comes from Syntrophomonas sp. UBA1368, assembly GCA_002305965.1. Classification (GTDB taxonomy): domain Bacteria; phylum Bacillota; class Syntrophomonadia; order Syntrophomonadales; family Syntrophomonadaceae; genus UBA1368. Next base: position 744 of record DBRM01000081.1, on the reverse strand, counting down.
GAAACTTCGCTTACAGAAATGCTGCTTCTTTTTTTCAGCCGTTCCATAAGGCCTTTGATCAACATTCGCTTGTCTTTCAAGGAATGGCTATACGGTAAAAATACTTCTGCTTTTCCATAGGCGATGAACAAGAAATGACCTCCCTGATTTTCTTTCAACTAATATTATAAACTTGATATTAACAGAGTTTTCAATATTCGTCATATATTTGGTGATTTATTTATTTTACGCAGTATGTTATTATAATTATTGTTGATTTGGGAAAATTACGTAAAGAAAATAGGAAAGGGTAGGGCGTTGCAGTGAACATAGAACAATTTGAAGTATTTAAAGTAATCACCCAAGAAGAAAGCTTTACGAAAGCTGCGAAACTATTAAACATGACGCAACCGGCAATAAGTGCTCAAATTAAGCAATTGGAAAAAAAATATAGTGTCAAATTATTCGACCGCAGCAACTCAGGCGTTAAGCTTACTGATGCCGGAGTCATATTTTATGATTACGGCGAGAAGATGCTCTCCATCTTTAAAGAGATGGAAGCAGAACTTATTAAGAAGAGCTGCTAGTATTCCCAGGGATAATAATATTAAATTAATGAGCCGTCTAAACTCTCAAAGCGAATAACAGTGAGGTTTAACGGCTATTTTTTTAATATTTTATGTACCTATAAGGTATATTATGTAAACTGTTAATGTTTTGTTACTGCTATCAATTTTCCTTCCCTAACAGTTTACATGAATATAC
>DBRM01000074.1:5270-10142 GCA_002305965.1 Syntrophomonas sp. UBA1368 | reverse complement strand
GATGAGATTTAGTTTTTTTGACGGTCTGGTATTATCTGGCTTGCAGAGCTTTCTTATCTGCTTTGCCGACTGTCGTTCTGGGTATAGCCTCCATAAATTCAACAATAGTAGGCACCTTATAAGGCGCCAGACTGGCACGGCAATGGTTTTTCACGTCTTCCGCAGTCAGTGTTTCTCCCGGTTTTACAACCACAAAAGCTTTGACCGTTTCCCCGCGTTTTTCATCAGGAACCCCGATAACCGTTGCTTCCAGAATTTTGGGATGGGCAAAGAGAACTTCCTCTACATCCCGGGGATATACATTGAAACCACTGCAGATGATGATGTCTTTTTTCCGGTCCACAATAAAAACAAATCCATCTTCATCTATATAACCAATGTCTCCGGTGTAAAGCCAGCCATCCCGAACCGCCACTGCTGTCTCTTTCGGATTCTGCCAATATTCACTGATCACCTGCGGACCACGGGAGATGATTTCTCCGAATTCACCTCTGGGCATTACTTTTGTACCCGTTTCGGCATCAACGATCAATAAATCAGTATCCGGCCAGACCAGGCCGCAGCTTCCGTATTTGCGATTGGTAAAGGAATTGGCTGTAATGATATTCACCGTTTCCGATAAACCATATCCCTCAATGATATGTCCGCCGGTAAGTTCTTCAAACTTTTTCAGGGTTTCAACCGCCAGTGGCGCTGATCCGCAGAACATCCCTTTCAGTGAACTTATATCAGCAGATGCGATATCAGGATGATTGATCAACCCAATGATCATGGCCGGTACGGCTGCAAAAATCGTGGGACTGTTTTTAAGAATAGCCGCCAGCAGGTTATCCGGTGAGGGAACCGGTACCAAAACCATACTGCCCCCGGTATAAAGATTAACGCTGATATTGAAATTAAATCCATAGACATGATTTAATGGAATCGCTCCTAGCGTGCGGTAATCTTCCTTGGCTACCACCGTAAAACCTTTGGCACTGACCACCGAAGTCCTGATCCCCTGGGAAATGACCATCCGGTTCGTTAATACGCAGCCTTTGGGAACTCCTGTGGTTCCGCCGGTATATTGCAGGCGGGCAATATCATCGGCAGTAACTTCTATGTCTGGTTCTGCATTGCTGGCCTTGCCGATCAATTCGTTCATATCGTAAATGCCTTCGCCCTTTTCCACTTCCACCGGTCCACTGGGAACCTGGAAGTAGATGACTCTTTTAACTGGTGAAGCAGGATCTTTTAGCAGTTCTATAGCCTTGGAGGCAAACATCGCCATAACAATAACTGTTTCTGTACCGCTGTCCTTAAACTGATGAGCCAGTTCGGGAACAGTATAGAGGGGATTTGCAGGCACTTCGATCATACCGGTTTTAAACAAGGCCTGCAGTGCCATCACGTATTGAGGAACATTGGGAGCCATGATCGCGACCCGGTCACCTTTGACGACGCCCAGATCCAGCAGTGCATTGGCTATGCGCCGGCTCATATCATTGCATATTCCGTACGGCAGTGATATGTCACCCAATAGAAGGTAAGGTTTGTCCGGTGTTTCTTCAGCCCATTTGTTGAACCACCATTTCAGCGGATACTCCGGATACTCAAAATGCCTGGGAATTTCCGGGTCCAGACGCGATTCCCATGTATGACGCCATTTTTCAACATCTGCATCGAAATCCTTGAGCCATTCTTTTTCCATAATCTTTCCTCCATTTCATACTATAATCGCTGATATTATATTTATAGATATTATTATTATAAACTATATGATATTGAAAATACTTATTTCTTTAATTTTTGAAAGCAATTTTTGATCCTCTGAATTAATACCCTGTATATGGAGATTTTAAGGACAGCAGCATTTTTTCTTGACAACCAAAAATGCCTTTAATATCATTTTATCAGATATATCTCGAAACGAGTGATTATAAATGTTGGAGCACCTTATCCTGGGGATGCTGACAATCAAGCCCATGACTGGCTATGAAATCAAAAAAGCCATGCAAAACAGCACCGCCTTTTTCTCCAATGTAAGTGACGGCAGCCTCTATCCTGCACTGAATCGCTGTGAAGCCAGCGGTCTGGTAGTGGCCAGGGAGCTGGTGGAAAACGGCCGTTTCAAAAAAATCTATGAGATCACCCCCGAAGGAAATGAAGTATTTTCCGTTTGGCTCAAAGCCCCCTTAAAACCTTTTATGTTTAAATATGAAATGCTGATCAGGCTGTTTTTCGCCCATAATCTGGCTCCTGATGAATTACGGGAAATCATCTCTCAGCATATTGAGCAACTGCAGGAACTGAACAGCAGTCTTCAAGCCATCGAAAAAAAGCAGGCCAAAAAAGTCGATAATTTTCAACTGACCACCCTGCATTTTGGGCAGGATTTCTATCAATTTCTGATCAACTGGTACGAGAAATTGGAACAAGATCTATATCCTGATGAGAAAGGGAGTGGTTTGGCAAAAGCGGACCAGGCAACAAAGGATAAAGATAAATAAGAAAGGAGAGATAAAATGGCTGATTATGATGTTGTCGTGATTGGAGCAGGCAATGGCGGTCTGACTGCAGCCTGCAGTCTGGCACAAAAAGGAGTCAGGACCCTGCTGCTGGAAAGGCATAATATGCCCGGGGGCTGTGCCACCAGTTTTCGCCGCGGCCGGTTTGAATTTGAAGTAGCCCTGCACCAATTGAGCGGCCTGGGGTCAAAAGACATACCGGGTCCCCTTTACAGTGTTCTTGACCGGCTGGGTGTAGTCGATAAACTGGAATGGATCGCCATGGAAAATCTATATCGTTTAGTGATTCCGGGCAAAATAGACATTACTTTAAAAGCCGACCGGGAAGCCTGCATCAAAACTTTACAGGAGTATTTCCCTACGGAAAAGGAAAACATAAGCACTTTTTTTGATCTGGTTTATCAATTCTGCATTCAGTTTCTTTCCACTTACCGGGATGCAGAACCCACCCCGGAAAATTATCCTGCCTATTTCAAATATGCCTTGAAAAGTTCTCAGGAGGTGCTGGATGAATGCTTTACCGATCCGCTGCTCAAGCTGGTGATCTCAACCTACTGGGGTTACGTAGGGGTTCCGCCCAGCAGCTTGACCTTTGCTGATCTGGCCATGCTGCTGTTCGCCTATATCGAATTAAAGCCCGGACATTTGAAAGGCGGCTCCCAGGCTTTGTCTACCGCTATCCTTGACCAGTTCCTGGCCGCAGGCGGCACCGTCCGTTTCAACTGCGGCGCCAAAAAAATCCTGGTGGATAACGGTCAGGTCACCGGAGTGGTCACCGAAGACGGAGAAACCATCGAGACCGGTTATGTGATATCCAACGCTTCCACCCTTACGGTTTATACTGAAATGATCGACCCGCAGCATGTACCGGAAGAGCAGTTTAAAATTCTTGGAGGAAGCACCGTCGGCCCGTCATCCCTGACCCTTTATGTTGGGCTGGATTGTGACCCGGCCGTGGTAGGGATCAATGAGACTACTAATTTTATTGGCAGCGGAACTGATCCCGACCAGATTTTCGCTAATTTCCATCAAATAGATAGCAGCGACGATTACGTTCTCCTGTCCTGCTATAATTTATCTGATCCGGATGCTTCGCCGCCCGGGACTTCGCAGATCGCTATTGTGGATTTGAAATATGCCGAACCATGGCTGGAATTGCCCCCCCATCAATATTATGAGAAAAAATATGCCGTAGCTGATCAGCTGCTTAATCAGGTGGAAGCTGTTTTCCCCGGTTTCCGGGAACATATAGAAGAAATCGAAGTAGCTACACCTTTGACCCATATGCGTTTTCTGCGCACCCCCGGCGGAGCCATTTATGGTTTTGATCAATACGCCAAAGATTCCAATATGTTTCTTTCTCCCAAATCTCCGATTAAAGGCCTTTATTTTGTCGGTGCCTGGTCAGGTTCAGGCGGCTTCCAGCCCACTCTGAGCTCCGGCAGTGCTGCCGCCAGACAGGTGATCAAAAATATGCGGGCCAAAGAGGAGGTGCAAAGATGAAAAAGAGTGAACGTGAAAAAATCGAAGGCTATCAGGAAATTGCCAGAGAAATTGAGATCTGTCGTAAATATGGCATCGATTACACCATTCAACGGGGGAAATGGATGGAAGCCGCAGAAAGGCTGCACCCCCGCCGGCTCAAGCTGCGGGTGTCGGAAAAATTTGCTGAAACCCCTTCCTCAACCACATTGCGGCTGACAGCTGCCGAAGGTTATCTGCCTCCTTTTCAGGCGGGACAATATATCAATTTGCTGGTGGAGATCGGCGGAATTAAAACCGGAAGACCTTACAGTATTTCTTCCCCGCCCAATCAGACAGCATACTACGATCTTACCGTGAGACGCATTGCAGAAGGTTTTGTCTCTGATTACCTGCTGGATCAGGTGCAGGTGGGAGATATTCTGGAATCTACCGGTCCTGCAGGGCATCTGTACTATAATCCCCTTTTCCATGGCCAGGATCTGGTATTTTTAGCCGGCGGCAGCGGCATCACTCCCTTTGCCAGCATGATCCGGGAAGTGACTGACCGCAATTTGGGCCGCAAGATCCATCTGCTGTACGGATGCCGCAAAGCAGAAGAAGCCATCTTTCATGAAGAATTGCTGCTCCGCGCCGCGCGTCATAACAATTTCACTTATGATCTGGTCATTTCAGATCCGGAAGACGGTTATACCGGACTGACAGGGTTACTGGATGCAACACTGATCAAAGAGCGGGTGGGTGATGTAACCGGTAAAACCTTTTATTTGTGCGGTCCCCAGGCCATGTATGAATTCTGCCTGCCGGAACTGCAAAAATTAAATGTTCCCCGCCGCCGTATCCGCCAGGAAGTATTCGGCACTCCCGCTCAAATAACCCAGGA
>DBRM01000074.1:2056-5258 GCA_002305965.1 Syntrophomonas sp. UBA1368 | reverse complement strand
AACTGCTGCCGCTCAGGTGAATGCAGTCTATGCAGGGTGAAAATGGTAAGCGGGAAAGTATATCAGCCCGAAAATGCCCTGCTGAGGAAATCAGATAAAGAGGCTGGATATATCCACTCCTGCGCCGCTTATCCGTTAAGCGACCTGGAAATATTGCTGTAGCATATGCGATTTTGGCAGTGGCTGTGGGTATAATCACCTCACTGCCAGAGCGAGTAAAAAAGGTTGAGAGCAAGGCGACCGGGAAGCTCGTGATTGAGGCATACATGAGGTATGTCGATTGAACGGGCTTCCCAGGTCAACGCAGCACCCAAGGGCACTACAATGTATCGCTGGCGATACAATCAAGGAAGCAATCAGCCTTTTTTAACGGTCTGGGAGGCTGTGATCAGCCTCTTTTTTTATGGAATAACAGGTATTTAAAGTCTTTTGCCGAAATCATCCAGCATGTACAGCTGACTTGAAAGGAGACATGAAATGTTTGCCGTTATTATGGAAATGACTATCATCACTCTGATCATCGTCGGGGCAGCCCTGTTCATCGCCCTGGTCATGTGGCGTATCGTTCGCGGCAATAATCTGAAAAAGAAATAACCCCGGAGTGTTTCTCCAGGGTTTAACACTTGATCTATACTGATTTAAGCTAATTTAATCCAGCCAATGTACTTTCCGGGTCAGATCCGGATCAAGGCGTTCCCGCATTGGAGGCCAAGCTGTGGGGTAGCCCAGGGGAGTAACAGCTACTATTTCACGATCGTCACCAACATTTAGAATTTCTCTCAAGGCCGCTTCATCATTTAAAGGCCCGATCATCCAGCAGGTTCCCAGCCCCAGATCCCGGGCTGCCAGCATGATATTCTGCATGGCAGCACATCCGCTTTCCAGATGCATCTTACGAGTAGACGGATTTTTGCTGGCAACAACAGTAACCACCAGCACCACCGGGGCGCCGCCATAAGTGCGGGCATAATTGATAAAATCACTTTTCGCCGGTTCATCCCACTGAGATGCATAGGCTTCCCCGATTTTTCCGTAACTTTCTCCCAGCTTTTCCTTGGTCTTGCCGGTCGCTACGATAAATTCCCACTGTTGCTGATTCTGTCCCGAAGGTGCAAAATTGGCAGCATCTAAAATCTTCATGATATCTTCACGACTCACCGCATCAGGTTTATATGATCTGACTGATTGGCGTTTCTTGACAAGTTCAAAAAATTCCATGAAAAAACCTCCTTTTGATCGCAAGTAAAACTTTAAAAGCTTCCCCTATATTGTAAACTTTATGCTGCATCCGGCGCAATATAGTGCAGCAAGCTTTCTTGCTGTCATAGGGAGGTTTTCATTTGTTCAGTCTGTTAGTTCCAGTTCCGGAACCAGCCCTTTGTTAAAATCCTGCAGGGGGATACGGAATTCCTGGATCCCTGCAGCATAAGGTGCGATCTCGTATTGATTGAAATAAATGATCAGACTGCCATTTTGCAGGTAGAAATTCTGCTGATCAGATATCCCCTGGAATCCCATTTCGCCCTCGAAGAAATCCATAGGGCGCCGATTGATCTCCCCGCTGATGGCCGCATCAATCAACGGCTTGTATGCATAGCCAGGCACGAAGAGATCCTTTAATTGCAGAACCTTGCCGGTTGCAGCATCATAGTTATAAGCCCGCCGGTCCGTCATGCCGTGGGCCCCGCCGCTGTAAGCATAATAATCCACATATAGGCTGAGGATCTTGCCGTTTTCAAAATACGGCCCGCAGCGGGTATACAGTTGGAATTGGTGGTACGGAAAACCCATCTCCTCAGCATTCTGTTTGTACTCAACCGCCTGCGCAGTCAAATCGGTCTGGTAATCTGCCACCACTTGCTGAAATTGTTGATTGATCTGTTGCTGGGCAGCCTCATTTTTCATACCGCTGATAACCGGAATCTGTGCATCAGTTTCCAGATAATCGGTGCTGGTCTGGATCTCCTCTACTCCGATTTGCAGTGAGAAATCTGTTGGTTCCCCCATGGGAGAATTCATTTTGACCAATTCATAACAGCGGTTGGCAATGCGGGCTAATTCAGCTCTGGTCAAATAATCATGGGGACGAAACATGTCTTTGTCTCCGGTCATGATCCCGGTATTGTTTACAAAGACGATGGCATTGACATCTTCCTGGGGGAGTCCCTCCATATCTGCGAAATGGGGCATCAGCATGATCATGGGCACATTGATCTCTTTGGCCTTAAAAGCTCTGGTAATTGAGCGGGCCACTTCTATGCGGGTTACACACTCATCCGGATGCAGTTCCCTCCCGGCAGTAAAAATATCGTTTATGGCACACAGCATGACTGCATCAGCATACCAGGCATCGTTTTCCACATCCCAGAAGTAGCCCCCCGCCACCGGCGCTTTTATAAAGCGAAGCTGACCATAATCCAGCGCAAAAGTTTTCGCCAGCCATACTCCCAACTGGGCGCGTGTGACCTGAGTATCAGGAGAAAACATGCTTTCCCCCTGTTCATTCTGACCGGTGCCGGCCAGCAAACCATTCTGACAGGCCATCTTTATCTCCTGTTCGCCCCAATGTCCTTTGGTATCTGTAAAATCACAGGTACGGTTTTCTGCAGCTGCAGATCCCTGAAAAACCAGCAGCAAAAGAATAATCAATAAAAATGTCAGTCCCTTTTTCATCTGGCTGCCTCCCATATTTTTTTATTACCTATGATACGGCAGCGCAGGGCGAATCTTTCACTTGCTCGGTTACAATTACATTCCCTTCCTGTTAACAGAAATGCCCCGGGCGTTACGCCGAATGAAAAGCCCGATCCTTCCTGACAACTGCTTGTGTTAAACATTGGCAAATAGTAAAATTTACTTAACTACAAAAGAAATGGAGGATCAGATATGGAACATCAATTACCCGCTCTTCCCTACAGTAACGACGCTTTGGAGCCGGTGATCTCCAAAGAGACCATCGAATATCATTATGGCAAACATCATCAGACCTATGTTACCAATCTGAATAAGTTGATCGTGGGTACTGAATTTGAAAATCTCCCTTTGGAAGAGATCATTAAGAAATCCAGCGGCGGTATTTTTAATAATGCTGCCCAGGTGTATAATCACACCTTTTATTGGAACTGTCTGGCCCCCAAGGCTGGCGGCGAACCTGCCGGCAAACTGGCAGAAGCCATCAATGAAGCATTTGGTTCCTTTGACG
>DBRM01000074.1:0-1904 GCA_002305965.1 Syntrophomonas sp. UBA1368 | reverse complement strand
GGAGCTTCATTGCTCGTGCGCTGCATGGGCGCGTATTAAGCGTCCGGCTGTAGAGATCATATTTATTAACGGGAGCGGGCGGCTAATAGCCGCCCTTATGTATTCTCAGCCAAGACTTCCACGTTTCCCTGTCCCCTAACTAACTGACCAAATATATTGAGGTGCGAGGTGAAAGGGTTGCACGTAAACGTTAATCCAGTTTCTTTACCTCAGGAAAGGGTCGGATGATCCGGGGCAGAACTCCCTGTATATAGGAAATGGCGACTCCGTAATTGGTAATAGGTATTCCTTTATCTGCAGCCGTTTCCAGACGATTGAGATAGGCGGTGCGGCTGATGGTACAGCCGCCGCATTGCAGAATCAGGCTGTACTTTTCAATGTCATCCGGAAAAGAAGGCCCGGCGGCAACCGTGAATTGCAGTTTTTTGCCGGTGTAATTTTCCATCCAGCGCGGGATCTTGACCCGGCCGATATCATCAGACATAGCATGATGGGTACAGGCTTCAGCGATCAGGATCAGATCCCCGTCCTGCAGTTTGTCAATGGTTTTTACCCCTTCCACCAGCTGCCGCAGATCTCCTTTGAAACGGGAAAATATCGTTGAGAAAGTAGTCAAAGGCACGGTTTCCGGAACCGCTGCGGCTACCTGACGGACCACCTGGGAATCAGTGATGATTAACGCCGGAGGTTCCGCTAATTTCTTTAAGGCACCGGTCAACTCGGTTTCCTTAACCACCAAGGCCCCTGCCTGGTTATCCAGTATATCGCGGATGGTTTGGACCTGCGGCAGGATCAGTCTTCCTTTTGGAGCTCCCGTGTCGATGGGGACTACCAGTATCACAATATCCCCCGCCTTGATCAGATCCCCCAACAGGGAAGGCGAATCCAGCCCGGGAACATTTCTTAAAGCTCGAATCTTTTCTTTGAGTTCTTTTATCCCGTCCATGGTGACTGTCGAAGTCATAACATAATCAAGCCCCCGCTCTTTAACGGCTTTTAGGGCTTCTTCCGCAGGACAGCAGTCGGTCTTGTTCAGTACAACGATCACCGGCTTGGACTTGGCTTGCAGACTGGTAAGTATTTCTTCTTCAAAGGAAGTCCATTTACCGTCACCGATAATGATCAGCCCTACATCAGCATCTTTGATCACTTCCCGGGTCTTCCCCCGGCGTTTCTCCCCTAATTCCCCTACATCATCGATCCCGGCTGTATCAATGACCACACAAGGCCCCAGCGGATTGATCTCAATGTTCTTATTTACCGGGTCCGTAGTGGTGCCGGCAATATCAGATACGATGGCCAGATCATATCCTGCCAGGGCGTTGAGCACCGAAGATTTACCGGCATTGCGCCGGCCTAAAAAAGCAATGGCAACCCGCATCCCTTTGGGTGTCTCGTTTAAACTGGTCATATATCTGTCCTCCTGATTAGAATCTGAAATCACGCTGGCCTTTGGCGATCTCACCCAGGTTTTTCTCAGCAATGGTCCTGATCTTTTCATTGGGAATATTGTTTATCTCATCAGCGATCAAAAGCTCCCCGACCTCTTTGGTTTCTGCGGAAGCGTAATCCTCCAAATATTCTTTTAAGGTCATAAGCGCATTGGGGTGGCAGCAGTTTTGGATTTGCCCGTTTTTTGCCAGACTCATAAACCGGTCTCCGGTCCTGCCTTCCCGGTAGCAGGCCGTGCAGAAGCTGGGAATATAGCCAAGTTTCATTAACCATAAGACCACCTGATCCAGAGTCCTGGTATCATTCACATCAAACTGTTCCGATTTTTCTTCCTCGGGTTCCGGTTCTACATATCCCCCTACACTGGTGCGGGACCCACCGCTGATCTGGGAAACACCCAGGTGCAGGACTCGTTCTCTGCACTTCTGGCTTTCACGGGTGGAAACGATCAT
>DBRM01000054.1:2513-6117 GCA_002305965.1 Syntrophomonas sp. UBA1368 | reverse complement strand
ATATAAGTAAAATCTATCGTTCTCAAGGAGGAAAAACAGATGATTATAGGTGGTAGGATTAATCCTTTGCGGATGAATTGGTTTATCATGTGCTGTTTCACAACCAGATTTGGACGATGATAAAGCTAATTCTTTGGCTTAACAAAGTAACTCAGGAATTCTTTAAAGACTATTAACATATATAAAAGCAGTACAGGCAAGCGCTTGTACTGCTTTTTCTTATCTTTTTAAACTAATTCCTATTTTCCTGTATATTGCGGGCGGCGTTTTTCCAAAAATGCTTTCATGCCTTCTGACTGATCTTCTCCGCCAAACAAAAATGCCCAGGCTTTTTGTTCATAAGCAAGTCCTGTTGCCAAATCAGTCGTATCACTTAACAGCATACACTTTTTGGCGGCCGCCATAGCGACTTTACTTTTCCGCCCGAGAGATTTGGCATATTTATTGGCTGTTGCCAATAATTCATCCGGCGGAACCACTTTCGTTACCAACCCAATCTTAAATGCGGTCTGAGCATCGATCATTTCGCCGGTAAGAATAAGGTGTCTGGCCCATCCGGAGCCCACCACTCTGCCCAGACGCTGTGTACCGCCGCCACCAGGAATGATTGCCAGATTGATTTCCGGCTGTCCGAACACAGCATTGTCAGCAGCAAGCCGGATATCACAAGCCAGTGCCATTTCGCAGCCTCCTCCCAGAGCCAAGCCTCCGATGGCTGCTATGTAAGGTTTGGGTGAATTGGCCATGCTGTCCATCATACGATGACATTTTCCAATAAAAGCTTCTGCTTCCAACGGTCCCACTTCAGACATATACTTAATGTCCCCGCCGGCAGCAAATATGTTGGGTCCGCCAGTCATAATTACAGCGGTTACCGCATCATCATTATTGGCATCGTTGACTGCTATGGTCAGCTCATCGATTACCTGCTGGTTCGTAGAATTCATTTCTTTCGGACGATTAAATGTAACCGTTGCAACCCCATCGTCGCCTTTTTCGTAAATTATCGTCTTAAAGTCCATTTCGTTTCCCCCTATTATTAAAATTAGTATCATTATAAGATGTATGCTTCTAATATACAAGTTATGCAATTCGATGATGTTGCCATAAATCCCGCACTGATATATATTAAGTACAAGAATTGAAAGTTTACTTTATCACATTCTGATTTCCAGTATAATAAGGACTACTTTAATAAGGAGGAATTCACTTTGCTCGACCAGGAGAAAAAACAACTGCTTGATCATGCTAAAACCATTGCTGTCGTAGGTTTATCTGATGATCCCAACCGTCCCAGTAACAGAATCGCCAGATATTTGCAAAATGCAGGTTTTAAAGTCATTCCTGTAAACCCCTCACTGGAAAAAGTGCTGGGGGAAAAGTCCTATCCCGATTTAAAATCCGTTCCCGTTCCAATTGATATTGTTGATATCTTCCGCCGCAGTGAAGAAGTTCATAAAATCGTAAATGAAGCCCGTGAGTTAAATATTCCTGCGGTATGGATCCAGGTGGGAATTGAATGCAGTGACGATACCATTGAAATGGCCAAAACCAATAATATGAAACTGGTTAGAGACTGCTGCATAATGGTAGAACATCGCCGGTTGGCAAATTAGTTCAAAAAATTCTCTGTGATATGGGAGGGTTTAGTTTTATGAGTTCATACAAATGCGAATCCTGTGCCTGGAGAAAAAAAGCCGAAGCCGATCCCCGCAAATTTTCCAGCCGGCTCTGGTATTGGCATACAAAATTTTGCCCGGGCTGGAAAGCCTATCAGAAGAGCCTGAATCATAATGATCGTGGTCCGGAATTCGCAGGTAGATAAAGTAAGTTTACTGCAATAGAAAGCAGCCCCTTTAAAGAGGCTGCTCTTATTGTAGTTTGAGATTGGTGAAGTGAAAAAATGATTTTGAGGTTTTAATAGAAGCCAGCGGTTGAATTGGTTTTCCATCAATTATGCTTGAAGGATTATCAAAAAGCAGTGTCTGGCTCAATTTTTCCCCGCCTATCTTTTTGATTTCTCCGGCAGCACTGAGTAGTTGAGGCGTTCTTTTATGATTTGAATGTGCATCAGAAGCAATTAAATGCCCCCAGCCCTGACGGAGGAAATGCAGCGCCGTCTTTTTCACCCTCTGCCCAAAAATCCCCACAACACTGCCGGTAGTTATTTGACATATATTCCCCCGGTTAGTAAGTTCACTTAAAAGCTTTGGGTTACTGATAAACCCATTATTTCTCTCAGGGTGCGCAATGATAGGTTTTAACCCTTGTATCTGCAGTTCGTATAAAATCTGCTCTGTATATGGCGGCACCTGGGCAGCAGGTAATTCCACCAACAGGTACTGGCTGTTATTTAAAGTCTGCAATTCTCCTGCTGCAGCCCTGGCTGTCAAATCAGGTTCAAGATAATATTCAGCACCGGGATATATCTTTAAAGGTATATTCTCCTGCGCCAGGAGCATATTTAATTGTGCAGCCGCTGTTTTTATTTCATCGCATGTATGCTCTGAAACTTTGTGAATTATATGCGGGGTGGCAATGATATGGTGAATTCCATTGGTAACTGCCATTTCAGCCATTTTTATCGCCATTTGGGTATCAGCAGCTCCATCATCAAAACCGGGCAATATATGTACATGGATATCAATCATTGATTATCCTCCACTCAACAGGTAAACAGATTATTAACATAAAACTTTTACGGTGTGAAGCCGTATTTTTTGGCCAGGCTGCGCAGGGTCTCCATTTCTTCTTCATTCAGATTGGAAGCCAGAATTTTATGGACGCGGGTTATGTCTTCGTCAGTATACTTCCCAAGCGTGATCAGGTCATAAAAATAAGTGATATCATCTACACTTAAGCGTTTGATAAGGATCAGGGCGACTTTTATCTTATCTTTGCGTTCAATCGGTTTATTCAGTTTGCTCTGAACAATGGCTTCAATACTGTCATCAAAAACCAGGTCTGATGCAGAAGGCTCAATATTGCCAGGCGGTATTGATGTTTTTCCTCCTGTTTGGCTTTCCTGGTTATTTGATGGATCAGCAATGTGATTTGGTTTTGACGTTTCATCCGCAGCGTTCTGTTCAGTTAGAAAAACTCCCAATCCCCGTGAATTTTCCATTAATTTGTCTACTTTATTGTTTATATATACGCCACCGCAGATAAAGAGTATAAGCACCATTCCAATTGTTATAAATATTTTTTCTGTCGTTTTCATAAATCGTGCCTTTCCAAAGATTTAATTAATTTTACCATATAAGTAAAATGTTTAAGAGATGTTTACGTAGTGAACTTTAACTGGTCTTGCAACTGATAAAATCAAGAAAGTCCGCCTTTTGAGCGAACTTAGTAAATAAAAGTTTAGACGATTTAAATAAAGCTTATTGCATGGTATGAACCCGCATATAACTATGGACTTCATCGATTACAGGCACATATATATTATTTGACTGCATGTTAAGCTTCATATAATTCGATATCAATTCTGAAACGCCTTCAAAATCTTCATAGAAAATAACGATCAAATCTCCAGGCAAAGCTGCATTAATCGCAGTCTCCAATGCATCAACCTCAGATAATATGATTTCAATATTATCTTTTT
>DBRM01000054.1:1128-2356 GCA_002305965.1 Syntrophomonas sp. UBA1368 | reverse complement strand
AGCCGGCCGGCATTGAAATACATATCCGGCATAAAAGACCGCAAGCCGATCCTGATAACATTATCATCAATATTTAAAGCCAGCAATCCTGCAATCACAGCCAACGAATTTTCAATATTAAAGACTGCTTTTCCGTTAAAAGTAATGGGGATCTGCTCAATCTCCACTAAAAATTTCCGGGCATTGTTTTCATAGATATAAATTCCCTGGTTTTCACAGACGACAGCTATTCTGCCATTATTAATATGGCTTGCCAGCAGAGGATTGAGCCTGTCCTGGGAAAATAAGATTAGTTTACACTTTACTCTTCCCATTATCATCTCTGTCAGCTGGTCGTCAGCATTCAGAACCGCATAGCCATTCGGTTTCAACGCCTCAATGACTAATGATTTTACAAAAGCCAAATCCTCCAGCGTATCAATCCCATCCAAACCTAAATGATCATCACTGATATTGGTAATAATACCGACATCCGCCAGATCATACCCTAAACCTTTACGGATCATGCCCCCTCTGGCAGTTTCCAGTACAGCTATTTCAACATCCGGATTGTACAGGATTGATTTTGCACTTAATGGTCCGGTATTATCTCCGCGGTCAATGCAATCCTTACCGATAAAAGTACCGCCGGAACATGTCATTGCAACTTTTTTCCCGGTCAGGGATAATATATGCTGCATCATTCTGGTCACTGTTGTTTTACCATTGGTACCGGTAATAGAAATGATGGGAATGGATGCCGGAGTACCAGGCGGGTAAAGATGATCAAGAATATCTGCCGCTACATTTCTCCCCTGTCCTTCGGTAGGATACAGATGCATCCGCAAGCCAGGAGCCGCATTGACTTCTATTACGGCAGCACATTGCTGGGAAAATGGCCTGGATATATCATCTGCCACGATATCGATACCTGCAACATCCAGATTGATAATTCTGGCTGCTTTTATGGCAATTTCTTTATTGGAATCGTGGATTTCCAAAGTACAATCCCGCGCACTGCCTCCAGTGCTCAAATTACCATTCTCCCGCAAATAAATGACCTCGTCTTTTTCCGGTATATCATAAATGGTCAAATCCATTCTATGCAGAAATTCCTCTGTTACTGAATCCAGGTAGATCTTTGTCAATGGTTTTTCATGGCCATTGCCCCTGTAAAGGTTTTTGTTCTCTTGCTCAACCAATTCAAGAATTGAATGTATCCCATCCCCTATTATAAAAGGCGGTCTCC
>DBRM01000054.1:0-1108 GCA_002305965.1 Syntrophomonas sp. UBA1368 | reverse complement strand
TGGAATAAGACCTGGCCAATCGGTAAGCGGTAATAAAAGTTGTTTCATCACAAATATTGACCGTTACCCCCCGGCCATGATTTCCATCCAAAGGTTTAGTCACCACAGGATAACCCAGCGTTCTAGCCAGATCAACTGCCTCGGTTTCCGAATCAGCCACTCCGCCGCCGGGTACAGGAATTCGCTGTTCGCTTAAAAGATCTTTAAGTAACTGTTTGTTCCTGGCCAAATCCACGGTAATACTGCTGGTATTACCAGGCAAGGAAGCCTGTATAAACTGCATATACTTTCCGTATCCGAGTTGGAACAAACTGTCCTCTCCTAATTGCCTGAATGGAATATGCCGCTTTTTTGCTTCCGCTAAAATCGCTTTGGTGCTGGGTCCCAAATCGGTTTTCAGGGTATCACTATATAACTGCTGCAAAATATCGTCAACTCTGGGTATATCGTTATTGATCAAAGCAAGAACGATATCAACAGCGTCGCGGCCGAAATCAACCGCGCAATGTTGGTTGATATATTCATAGACAATACAATAAACGGACGGTTCCTCAACTACCCTGGTTTTGCCAAAAGAAACATCATAGCCTGTAATACACTGCAACTCCAAAGCGACGTGCTCAATAACATGCGAGATCAAAGTTCCCTCAATCAATCGCTGTACAAAGCCTCCTTCGTAGCCGGTCGAACAGCAGTGGCTTTTTAATCCGGGAAAATATTTTAACAATCTGTGATTGAATCCTGCTAAATTCCTCGTGGGTATTTCAGTAAACTCACCTAAGTCAACTGTCATTTTGATTACTGGTTTATGACTATAAATATTCCTGCCGCTGTAATTGCATATATCGACTACTTTCATTACCATATATCCTCCTGTTAAGACTTAATGCAGCCTTAAAACTTCTCTTTTCTTAAAATCGAACCCATATCCCCGGGATAAAACATGGAGACTGGCATCAGCAATGGTTAAAATTTCATCCGGTTTTTGTTCAGAAACATTACTGCTTTTGATCGACTTCCCATCAATAACGGTGACCGCATTATTTCCCAGAACGGAAAAGTACTGATCCGGGTAAACTCTTATGGCCGTATCTTCATCAATACCGAT
>DBRM01000071.1:54218-78629 GCA_002305965.1 Syntrophomonas sp. UBA1368 | reverse complement strand
AGGTGCAAATATGAAATTGTGGGGCGGAAGATTTTCCCGGGAAAGTGATCAGCTGACTGAAGATTTCAATGCTTCTATTTCCTTTGACAACCGCATGTATAAGCAGGATATCACCGGCAGTATAGCCCACGCTCGTATGCTGGCCAAACAAGAGATCATTTCCGCCGAGGAAAGAGATTTGATCGTAAAAGGTTTACAGGAGATCCTGCAGGAACTGGAAACGGGGCAAATTGAATTTACCGTTGAAGCGGAAGATATACATATGAATATTGAGACTTTCCTGACGGCTAAGATCGGAACTGCAGGCAAAAAGCTCCATACAGCCCGCAGCAGAAATGACCAGGTAGCATTGGATTTAAGAATGTATCTGAAAGATGAAATGAATGAGATCAAAAAATTGATTTGGGATTTGCAGGAAACTTTGCTTATGCTGGCAGAGGAACATATACATACCATCATGCCAGGGTATACCCATCTGCAGAAAGCACAGCCAATTACATTGGCCCACCATTTAATGGCTTATTTTGAAATGTTGAAGCGCGACAGCGGACGTCTGGAAGATTGCTACCATAGAACCAATGTAATGCCCCTTGGCTCAGGGGCTTTAGCGGGAACCGGCTTTGATCTGGACCGGGAGTTTGTCAAAGATGAATTGGGGTTTGCAGCTACGACTTTAAACAGTTTAGATGGTGTAAGCGATCGTGATTTTGCCATCGAGTTCAGCAGTTTCGCCAGTATATTGATGATGCATTTATCGCGTCTGGCTGAGGAAATTATTTTATGGTCTACCCAGGAATTTGCTTTTATTGAGTTGGATGACGCCTTTGCAACCGGATCCAGTATCATGCCGCAAAAGAAAAATCCTGATCTGGCAGAACTGATCAGAGGAAAGACCGGTCGTGTCTACGGGGATTTAATCACACTTCTGACCATCATGAAAGCACTGCCTTTAGCTTATAACAAAGACATGCAGGAAGATAAGGAAGCCCTTTTTGATGCAGTAGATACCGTGAAAAAATCCTTGATGGTCATGACCCCCATGTTAAAAACTGCGAACTTTCATGCAGACAAAATGGCGGAAGCAGCCAAAGGGGGGTTCACCAATGCCACCGATCTGGCAGACTATTTAGCTGCCAAAGGCGTACCTTTTCGGGATGCTCATGCCATCGTGGGCAGGGCAGTGTTATATTGCTCCGGGGAAGGTAAGTCACTGGATGAGATTCCGCTAGAACGCTATAAGGAATTTTCCGCGTTGATTGAAGAAGATATTTACCAATACATTGCAGTGCAAAGTTGTGCCGCCCGCCGCAAAGTAACAGGCGGACCGGCCCCTAAAACGGTCAGAAAGGCCATTGATGCAGGTAAAGTGTGGATGCAGAACAACCGAAAAGATTGGCAAAATGCAGGAGATGCTCCGCGATAAATTGCCAACCTCCAAGTTGATTTATGAATAAACGATTGTGCAGCAGTTTGAATCGGCAGACTGAAAGGCTGAGTTTTATACTCAGCCTTTGTTGTTACTAAATTTCCTGAATGCAAATCGCCAGCAGGCCTGGACCGGTATGCACCCCTAAGGCAGGGCTGATCTCGGAAATAACAAAATCTTTTATATTGGGCAAGTCCTTTAAACGATTGACCAATGCATCGAATTCAGAACCGGAACCTCCATTTAAAACAGCCAGTCTGATTTGCTGATCTTTTACTTTATCTTCTACGATCTGAATTAGTTTTTCAATGGACTTGCGCCTGCCTTTGGCTTTGCAGAAGGTAAAATATTTTCCATCCGGATCAACTGAAATGATGGGTTTTAAGTGTAAAAACTGACCCAGCATACTGGCTACGGCACCGATACGGCCGCCGCGGCGCAAGTATTCCAAAGTTTCGATCACATAAAAACCATGGACTTTTGGTCTGATATTTTGCAGGTTTTCTGCTGCTTTTTCCAATGAAAATCCGCTGGCGATGTTGCGGGCTGCTTCCAAAACCATCCACCCGGAAGCCATAGATAAGGTTTTGGTATCAATAGTTTTGATAACCAGACCTTCAAAATTTTTAGCTATCATTTTGACTGTATCATAAGTTCCGGAAAGATTGCTTGACAGATGAACGGCCAGGACCTGGGTAAAACCTTCCTGTCGCACTTTTTCAAACAGGTTTTTAATTTCCTGCGGAGAAGGCATGGAAGTTGTGGGAATTCTGGCCGGCATATCCCGGTATACTTCTTCCGGTTGGATATCAACCCGGTCCGAATATTCCCCTTCAGGATAAATAACCTTTAAAGGCAATACTCTAATATCATATTTTTCAGCCAGTTCAAGCGGCAAGTCGCAGCCACTGTCTGTGATGATGGCAATTTTCTCGTTCAAACCTGATCGCCCCTTTTGTAAGTAGTGTAAACCCATTTTCAGGAATCCAATAGATATTTTTATTGTAAGGTATATTTATTAATTAAGCAAAAATACAAATAGAATTTGACATTATCCAAACAGAATAGTAAGATTTTTTAATGTAAAGTAAATTACCTTGACGGAGAACATAATGCTGTGTTGGAAAAAATAGAGCATATCATATTACTATTTGATTTTTACGGGCCTTTGCTCACGGAAAAACAGCAAAGGGCCATTAATCTGCATTATGAAAACGATTTTTCATTTTCTGAAATTGCTCAACATTTACATATCTCCCGCCAGGCAGTATATGATTTATTAAAACGAGCTGTAACCTTACTGGAAGAATATGAAGCACGACTGCATCTGGTTGAGAAATTCTCACGCACACAGCAAGAACTGAAATCAGTATATATGCTGCTGAACAAAGGGGAGGAACTGGACCGTAGAGACATTGCGCAAGCGGTCAATATTATCAGAACAACATTGGAGTCGGATTAAAGGAGAGCATTAAGAATGGCATTTGAAGGCTTATCTGATCGATTACAGGATATTTTAAAAAAAATACGCGGTAAAGGGAAGATCACCGAAGAAGATGTGAAAGTTGCCATGCGGGAAGTGCGCATGGCGCTGCTCGAAGCAGACGTCAACTTCAAGGTGGTTAAAGATTTTACCAACAAAGTCCGGGAAAGAGCTGTGGGTAAAGAAGTTCTGCAGAGCCTTACTCCCGGCCAGCAGATTGTAAAAATAGTCCATGATGAGATGACACAATTAATGGGCGGCTCGGAAAGCAAACTGCAGATGTCTACCCGGCCGCCAACCGTGATCATGGCAGTTGGTTTACAGGGAGCCGGTAAAACCACCACTGTGGCCAAGCTGGCCAAAAATCTGATTAAATCCGGCCGCCGTCCACTCCTGGCTGCCTGTGATATTTATCGCCCGGCAGCCATCAAACAGCTGCAGGTGCTGGGAGAACAAGTAGGTGTTCCGGTTTTCTCCATGGGTCAGGGAGATCCGGTCAATATTGCCAAAGGAGCTGTGGAGTATAGTAAAACCAATAACCGCGACGTAATCATACTTGATACCGCCGGCAGACTTCATATCAACGAAGAACTGATGGATGAACTGCTTCAGCTCAAGGCGGCAGTCAACCCGGAAGAAATTTTACTGGTGGTAGATGCCATGACCGGACAGGATGCGGTCAATATTGCCGAAAGTTTTAATGAAAAGTTAGGCTTGACCGGGATAATCCTTACCAAGTTAGATGGAGATACCCGCGGCGGTGCCGCATTGTCAGTCAAAGCTGTTACAGGCTGCCCGATAAAATTCGTGGGGGTCGGCGAAAAGATCGATGCCCTGGAAACATTTTATCCGGATCGCATGGCTTCAAGAATACTGGGAATGGGAGACATTTTGAGCCTGGTTGAAAAAGCGCAGGCCAATTTTGATGAAAAAAAAGCCAAAGAGATGCAGCAAAAGATCCGCAGTCAGGAATTTACCCTGGAGGATTTTTTGGATCAGATGCAGCAGGTTAAGTCGATGGGGCCGCTGGAAGATTTATTAGGTATGATTCCCGGTATGGGTAAGCAGCTCAAAGGAATGAAAGGTGAAATCGATGAAAAAGAATTGCTGCATGTGGAAGCCATAATCAAATCAATGACCATGGCTGAGAGAAGAGACCCGGCTATTTTAAACGGCAGCCGCAAAAAGAGAATTGCCAGGGGCAGCGGTACCAGAGTACAGGAAGTAAATCGCCTGCTGAAACAATTCGAAGAAACCAAAAAAATGATGAAGCAGCTGACTGATATGACAGGCAAAAAAGGGAAAAAAGGTATGCCCTCCATAAAGTTTCCGTTTTAACCGGATGAGAGGCTTATGGAATGAAATACAATATATTTGATTAAGGAGGTGACCAGTATGGCAACGAAAATCAGACTGAAGAGAATGGGAGCCAAGAAAAAACCGTTTTATCGTGTAGTAGTAGCTGATGCCAGATCTCCAAGGGATGGCAGGTTTATTGAAGAAATTGGCTACTATGACCCTGCAACCAATCCGGCAACCATAAAGATTGACGAGGAGTTAGCACTGAAATGGCTGGGAGATGGAGCCAAGCCTTCTGATACAGTAAAATCTCTGTTGCAGAAGCAAGGCATTATGGAAAAGTTTGCAGCCAGCCGTAAATAAGTGTGGGCAGGGAGTGATCAGAATATGAAAGATTTAGTTGAGTATATTGCCAAATCTCTGGTGGACAACCCTGAGGCAGTGGATATAACAGAAATTGAAGAAGATAATTCAGTCATTATTGAGTTAAGAGTTGCACCTGAAGATATGGGGAAGGTAATTGGCAAACAGGGCAAAATTGCCAAGGCAATGCGTATTTTAAGCAAGGCTGCAGCTGCCAAGGAAGGAAAGCGAGTCTCTATAGAAATTATGAAATAGGGCTTATAGCCCTATTTTAATTATCGACCGTATCAAACAGCAGGAGGTGTAATTTTGGCGGCAGAATTGATTGCCATTGGGAAGATTGTCGGACATTTTGGCTACAAGGGTGAAGTCAAAATAATACCTCTCACAGATTTTCCCGAACGTTTTAAAAGTTTGAAACAAGTTCACATCAATTATAAGGGGCAAATTTCCACCAAAGCAGTAGAAGCAGTAAAAAACCATGGTCAAGGCTGGCTGCTGAAATTGAGCGGAATCGACGACAAGGAAACAGCGGATCAGTACCGGGGCAGTTTGCTGCAGGTCGATGAAACCGAGGTTTATCCTCTGCCGGAGGGCTCTTATTATCATTTTCAGCTTCAGGGTTTGAAGGTATTTGACAAGCAGAGAGGTTTTCTGGGAGAGTTAACCGATATTATTGAAACAGGAGCCAATGATGTGTATGTGGTGGAGTCTGCATCCTACAAGGAGATCCTTATTCCTGCCATCAAACAGGTCATTGTCTCCATAGATCTGCAGGCCAAAACCATGCTGGTGGATTTGCTGCCTGGCATTATTGATGATGAAGGTTAGTTACATGAAAATCGATATTTTGACGCTTTTTCCCGCCATGTTCACTTCTCCATTTGCGGAAAGCATCATCAAACGGGCGGTGGAAAAAACGCTGGTAAAAATCAATATCTTTGATATCAGGGATTATGCTGAAGGCAAACATCGGCAGGTAGATGATTACCCCTATGGGGGCGGGGCCGGGATGGTTTTAAAACCTGATGTGGTTATTAAGGCGATTGAAAATATAAAAAGCCCTGAAGCCAGGGTTGTTTACCTTTCGCCACAGGGCCGCAGACTCAATCAAAGCATTGCCCTGGAGCTTTCCGGCTATCAGCATCTGATTTTACTGTGCGGTCATTATGAGGGCTTAGATGAAAGGATCATGTCTTTTATAGACGATGAAATATCGATTGGCGACTATGTATTGACCGGCGGTGAATTACCGGCTATGGTCCTTACAGATGCGGTGATAAGGTTACTTCCCGGAGTACTGGGGGACGATGATTCAGCCCGGGATGAATCATTTGCCGATCAGCTGCTGGAATACCCCCAGTATACAAGGCCGGCTGTTTATCAAGAAAAGGAAGTGCCGGAAATATTGCTCTCCGGCCACCATGAGAGAATAAGAAGATGGCGGCTGAAGCAGCGATTGCTTAGAACTTTGCTCAAACATCCTCAGCTATTGCTGGACAGGGAATTTTCAGCAGAAGAAAAAGAACTGCTGCTTGAGATTCTATTTAACAGGGAGTCAGACCATGAGAAAAGCTAAAGTATATATAGCATTGCTCCATTATCCCATGTATAATAAGCGGCTGGATATCGTAACCACATCAGTCACCAACCTTGATTTGCATGACATCGCGCGTGCAGCCCGTACCTATGATGTGGAGAAATTTTTTGTTGTCCACCCCTCGCCAAATCAAAAGAAACTGATCCAGGATATCGTATCTTATTGGCAGGATGGATACGGCGGCCAATATAATGCTGATCGCAAAGAAGCCTTTACCATATTGGACATTTGCAAAGACTTACAAGAGGTTATTGATAAAATCAATGCCAGGGATGGTCAAAAGCCTGTAATCATTGCTACAGATGCCCGTGATTATGGCAAGTCTACTGATTATCTGTCTATGAAAAACAGGATCTATGACGAAGAAAAATCTTTCCTGATCCTGTTCGGTACAGGATGGGGAATCGATAAGGATTTGGTCATAAACTGTGATCATGTATTGGAACCCATCGAGCCGGAGCGTTCCTACAATCATTTATCCGTCAGAAGCGCTGTTTCCATAATATTGGACAGGCTGCTGGGGGCTTATTGGTTTTAAATACATTTTAAACTTGTAGCAAAGTTGTTATTTGTGATATACTACTTTTGTTCTGTTTAAATAGGGGTGGTCCGCTGCATTGCATTAGATGTACGAACACCTGATAATAAGGAGGCAGCCGAAGGTGCAGGATATTATTAAGTCAATTGAAGAAGAGTATTATAAGAAGGATTTACCTCTTTTTGGGCCTGGCGATACGGTTAAAGTTCATGTAAAAGTCGTAGAAGGTACCCGGGAAAGAATCCAGATCTATGAAGGAACCGTGCTGAAAATCAGAGGCGGCGGACTTTCCCAGACTTTCACCGTCAGAAGAATTACTTACGGGGTGGCAGTTGAAAGGACATTTTTGATGCATTCCCCCAAAATAGCCAAAATAGAAGTGACCCGCAAAGGTAAAGTTCGGCGGGCCAGGTTATTCTACCTGCGTGAGCTGACTGGCAAGAAAGCAAGAGTTAAGGAAAAAGGCAGATTTAAAAAATAACAAAAAAGGAAGAATACCTGCGGGTATTCTTTTTTTTCACCATTATAAACTGAGGGATCCATTATGAGCATAAACTGGTTTCCGGGCCATATGGTCAAAGCCCGGCGTGAAATTGAGGCCAATATAAAGCTGGTGGATATCGTTTTGATTCTGCTTGATGCCAGAGCGCCCTTTTCCTGCCGCAACAAGGAACTGGAAATCATTTCGGCCAAAAAGAAAATCATTTATGTATTAAATAAAATTGATCTCGCTTTACCAGAGGTGACGACCGCATACCTGGATATGCTCAGGCAGGAACATGGGTGGGCTGTAGGAATCGACTCCATCAGCGGAAAAGGTTCCAAAGAAGTCCTGCAGACCATTATGAAGAGTTATCAGGAACAGGCACAAAAAATGCTTGATAAAGGACGCAGGGTGAGACCGGCCAGGATAATGGTTGCCGGGGTCCCCAATGTTGGAAAATCTACATTCTTAAACTGTCTGGTGGGACAAAAAGCAGCCAAAACCGGCAATAAACCAGGTGTAACCAGGGGAAAACAATGGATAAGGTTAAGAGAAGATATGGAACTACTGGACACGCCAGGCTTGATGTGGCCCAAAATTGAAAGCGAAGAACAAGGACTGAAACTGGCTTTGTTAAATATTGTGGGGGAAAATGCTTATCAGGAAGAGACTGCTGCATTATACTTGCTTCGTGTTTTAGTGCAAAAATGGCCGCAGGTATTAAAGAACCAGTTTAAATTGGAAAGTATAGATAAAGAAGAAACAGCCCTTTTGGAGGATATCGCCCGAAAAAGAGGCCATTTATTAAAAGGCGGACAACTTGATCTGGAAAAGACATGTACGATGCTGCTGCAAGATTTTCGTAAAGGTAAATTAGGGAGATTCAGTCTGGATTAATCGACATTAAATACCTGGCAAAGAAAACTGTTTTCATAATATGAGAACAGTTTTTTATTTTTATGTCGAAAAATTATTTTTTAAAAAAGGAATTTTACCGGTGAAGGCGTATATCAATTAATAATAACAACTAATCGGAGATATAACTGATGGTTATCAAAATTAAAGGAGGTTATATTTAGGAGATGGATAACAGAAAGTGGTTTATTTTATGTGCGGGTTTAATCATCGGAGGGGTCGCAGCGACACTGGTCAAGCTGGGAAATCCGCCCAACATGGGATTTTGTATCGCTTGCTTTCAACGTGATATTGCCGGTGCCTTAGGATTACATAGGGCGGGTGTCGTGCAGTATATCCGGCCGGAAATCATCGGCATTATCCTGGGGGCTGTTTTTACATCCATGTTTGCCGGTGAATTTAAAGCCCGGGGCGGTTCATCGACTCTGGTTCGTTTCGCCATGGGTATGTTTATGATGATTGGAGCCCTGGTATTTTTAGGCTGTCCTTTGCGGGATATCCTGAGAATGGCCGGGGGAGATTACAATGCAGTAGTAGGATTATTGGGATTCATTGCCGGAGTGGCTACCGGAGTATTTTTCCTGCGCAAAGGTTTTAATCTTGGCAAAGCGGAAAACAGTCATTCCAATGCCGGCGGGTATATTATACCGTTGTTCGCAGCTTTGCTGCTCTTCTTGCTGCTGAAAGCTACTGTGTTTAATCCGGACGCGGGAGGACCGATCTTCTTTAGTAAGGAAGGTCCTGGTTCAATGGCAGCACCAATAGCTATTTCATTGATCGCCGGTCTGTTAGTGGGATTTCTTGCACAGCGGACCAGACTGTGCCTTAGCGGAGGATTCAGAGATTTTATCCTAATAAAAGACAATTATTTATTATTAGGTTTCCTGGGCATTTTTGCCGGAGCATTAATTTTAAATATTTTTTATGGATTCTTCAAACCCGGATTTGCTGAGCAGCCTATCGCTCATACCATGCATATCTGGAATTTCCTCGGCCTCTATTTAGTGGGGTTGACTGCCACCTTACTGGGCGGGTGCCCCTTAAGACAACTTGTGCTGTCCAGTGAAGGTGATCTGGATGCCGGGGCGGTTGTATTTGGGATGATCACCGGCGCAGCTGTGGCCCACAACTTTATGTTTGCTGCCTCTGCTGCCGGAGTAGGAATCTACGGGCAGATCGCTTGTATCGTGGGTATTGTATTTATGTTTTGGATCGGTTGGAGTTACAGAGAGGCATAGGAGGTTTTAAGATATGGAAAAGATTGATGTCAGCGGACTGAGCTGCCCTATGCCGGTCATAAAAGTTAAGAAACTAATGGATCAGGGCAGCCAGGCAATAAGTGTGACTGGTACCAGCCAGGTATCGAAAGAAAACGTAAGTAAACTGGCGGTGTCAAAGGGCTTTAAACTAAATATCATCCGTGATGGAAAAGATGAATGGGAAATGGAGCTGACAAAATAATACTAGTCCGCAATAAATTCAATTTAGACTAATCATATGATTAAGGTTAGAATATAGGAAAGCGAGAAATCGTTTTCCTATTTTTTTTGAGGAGACTTCGTGAGTTGAAAACCACTCTTACCCGGGTTTCGATCGTTCTGGCGATCGTATTGATCATAGCTGCTGCTGCATATGAACAGCAGCAGGGAAGGCAAAAACCGCTGCCTGTAAACGTGGACGAACCTGCGGAGGTTCCTGAGCAAAATGTAACGATTACACTAACAGCAGCGGGCGACTGCCTGATGCATAATACCCAGATATGGTCCGGGCTGCAGGAAAACGGGTCCTATAGTTTTCCTACCTTCTTTGCGGATGTACAGGATCTGATCAAACAAGGTGACTATAGTTCCACTAATTTCGAAGCACCCATGGCCGGTGCAGCAGCAGGATACAGCGGGTATCCGCTTTTCAACAGTCCCGATGCTGCAGCGGAGGCTTTTAAAGATGCCGGTTTTGACCTGATCATTACTGCCAATAATCATATTTTGGACAAGGGCTTTAATGGCGCAGTCAGAACCATGCAGGTCCTGCATGAGCAGGGGCTTGATACAGCCGGGACCTATTTATCGGCAGAAGACCGGGAAAAATTTCTGATCAAAGATATCCGGGGTGTGAAGGTCGGATACCTGGCTTATAGCTACAGTACCAATGGATTACCGGTTCCGGCAGAGCATCCTTATTTTTTTAATTTTCTTGACCAGGAACAAATCCTGGCTGATATCAAAGCCTTAAGACCCCAGGTGGATGTTGTGGTTCTGGTTTTGCACTGGGGTGTGGAGTACAGCCCGCAACCCACCAATGAACAGAAGAACATGGCCAGGCAGTTTCTTGCTGCCGGGGCGGATATCATCCTGGGCAGTCATCCACATGTTATTCAACCCATGGAAGTGATTGAAGTCGATGGGCAGGAAAAATTCGTTATCTATTCGATGGGCAATTTTATCAGTCACCAAACCGGGTTGGAACGCAACAGCGGGGTTGTTTTAAAAGTAAAATTCAGCAAGGATCTTGCCAGCGGGAAAACGGTTTTATCAGAAGTTGCATACACTCCCACTTATTCGCATTACTATAAAGATGATACGGGTAAGTCGTATTTCCGGGTAGTACCGGTAGAAAAAACCATAAAAAAGATTGAGGAGGGGAAGGAACCGATTCTGACAGCAAAAGACCTCCCTGATTTAAAAGCAGTCCTGGAGGCAACCCAAAGACAGTTAGGCCCCACACAGCAATTTTTGAATCAATAGGGATTCAGCGAGATAGGTTCAAAAGGATGGAAAACTACGAACTATTATTTTCACCGGGTATGATCGGTGGGCTTAAAACCAAAAACCGGGTAGTAATGGCGGCACTATCCACAGGTTATGCTTCAGCAGAAGGGGAAATTACAGACAGGCTCATTCATTATTACCGCGAGCGGGCGGCAGGAGGAGCCGGCGTCATTATAGTAGAGGCAGCGGCGGTTGATGATCCGATAGGCAAAGAAAGTTTCGGGCAGATTTGTATTGATCATCCAAAATACATATCAGGCCTGCAAAGGCTGTCAAATATTATAAAAGCTTATCAATGCAGAGCCTTTATCCAGCTGCTTCATGCAGGCCGCCAGGCCACCTCATTGGTAACTGGAGGAAAAGCCCCGGTGGCGCCTTCCGCTATACCCTGCAAAATGATCAAAGAAATACCCAGGGAATTGTCATTGACTGAAATAAAACATGTCATCGGCAAATTCGTCACCGCGGCAGAATATGCGCATCAAGCCGGTTTCGAAGGTGTTGAGCTTCATGCTGCCCATGGTTATTTGCTGAATCAATTCCTGTCAGCTGAAAGTAATCAGCGCAGCGATGAATTCGGGGGTTCGCTGGAAAACCGTGCGCGCATACTGCTTGAAATATGTAAGGAGATAAAAAAACGCATGCCCCAGCTGGCTCTGTCTGTGCGGTTAAATATTGATGATTTTACCGAAAAGGGCCTGAAAATACAGGAAGCACAACAAATTGCGGCTATGCTTGAAGAAAGCGGCGTTGATATTATCAATTGTTCAGCGGGAATTTACGAATCAGGCCTTAATTGTATAGAACCTGCTTACTACAATGACGGCTGGCGGATCTACCTGGCTGAGGCCATCAAGAAAAAAGTATCGATCCCGGTTATGGCCGGCGGGATCGTCAGGAAACCGGCTATGGCGGAAAAAATTATTGCGGAGAATAAAGCGGATTTTGTTTTTATTGCCAGAAGTCTGCTGGCTGACAGCCAATGGGTGAACAAAGCCAGGACGGGTAATAGTCAGGCGATTAGGCCATGCATTTTATGCAATAACTGTATCGGCAGTCATTATAAGGGGTACAGCATAAGTTGTACGGTCAATCCGGCTGCAGGGCAGGAAGCAGACTTTGCTGCAAAATATTGCGGAAACGTTGGTCCGGTCCATGTGGTGGTAATAGGCGGAGGGCCGGCCGGTATGCAGGCAGCCATTGCTTTAAGGCGATATGGGGCCCGGGTGACCTTGTACGAAAAATCAGCTGAGTTAGGGGGCATGCTGGATTGGGCTATGCAACCGCCCTATAAGGTAAGGATCAATGAATTGAAAGAATATCTCATCAGGGAGCTTTATTTAAGCGGGGCAGATGTGATCCTGAACCATAAATTCAGCCAGGAACATTTTCAGTCAATGACGCCCGGCTATCTTGTTATAGCCACTGGGGCGAAGCCAATCAAACCAGCCATTGAAGGATGGAATGATCAGTTTTGCCGGCTTCCCGGAGCAGTGTATCAAAAGCCAAAGCAGATAAGGAACAGCCGCATTCTTATCATTGGAGGCGGCAGCAATGGATGCGAACTGGCAGATCATCTCCTCCAATTTGATAACCAGGTGATCATTGTGGAAGAAAGTGAAACGATGGCGCGAAATCTGGAGAGGAAAAATCGGCGGGTATTGTTGGATCGACTGCAAAATGGGCAAGTTATTATTATGAAAAAAAGCCGGGTGGTAAAAATTGAGCCTGAGCAAGTTACAGTCACCAATTCCCGGGGGGAAGCAACCCTTGTTGCCGCCGATCATGTTATTGCCGCGGTGGGCTTTGAAGCAGAAGATACCCTGCTTAAACAAATCCCGGCACAACTTAAGCCCTATGTTTATGTTATCGGAGATGCTGCCCAGCCTGCAGGGATCAGGGAGGCGCTCTTGCAAGGGGAAATGATCGCTGATACCATCATTAGACAAGCGCGGGAATTTTAAGGGAGAAGGTAGTAAATCTGTGGGTAAAAAGAATTTAAACGCAGATGTGGAGCATGAAAGAATAGAGAAGCTGAAAGAATTTGAAAAGGCAGCTTATCAAAACGGCTATAAATTTTTGGCCGGTATCGATGAAGCAGGACGAGGGCCTCTGGCTGGCCCGGTAGTGGCAGCAGCTGTGATACTGCCGCCCGATTTTTATGCGGCCGGCGTCAACGACTCCAAAAAATTAACAGCCAGGATGAGACTTGCTTTATCCGCTGTGATAAAGGAAAAAGCCTTGGCCTGGGCAATATGTTCCATATCACCGGCTTATCTGGACAGTGTAAATATTTATAATGCTACCCGGGAAGCGATGCAAACCGCAGTGATGAATCTGGAGATCAGACCGGATTTTCTGCTGGTGGACGCTATGAAACTTCCGCGGCTGTCAATCGATTGCCAATCGATCATTAAGGGGGACAGTCTCAGTATATCCATTGCCTGTGCCTCCATTCTGGCAAAAGTTGAAAGAGATCAGTGTATGGAATGCTTTGATTCCCTATATCCGCAGTACGGGTTTGCCAGACACAAAGGTTACGCGACCCGCGAACACCTGGAAATGCTCAGCCGATTTGGAGCCTGTCCGATTCACCGTACCAGTTTTGAACCGGTCAAGACTTTGGTGAGTGGAGAGTCGATAAATCAGCAAGTTTTGTTTGAAATTTAAATTCAATCGGGATCATGCCTTTTTTCAATGGATTTTATCTGTACTGCGCGTCAAAAGTTACTGGCCCGGACAGGAGAGATTGTATGAAAAAAGAGTTGGGGCGGCGGGGGGAAAACATAGCCGCACAGTATCTGACCGCTCAAGGTTATAAAGTGATTGCGCGGAATTATCATACCCGCTTTGGGGAGCTGGATTTGATCTGCAGCAAGGGAAAGGATATTGTTTTTGTTGAAGTCAAAACCCGCACCAACTTGAAATTCGGCTATCCGGAAGAGGCGATCACCTATAAAAAAATCGAGCATTTGAAAAAAGCCGCCTTTATTTATTTGAACAACCGGAAACATTCATTCGCCCAAATGCATTTTGATGTAATTACCATTTTGCTGACAGATGGTCAGGAAAAGATCAATCATATAAAAGATGCCTTTTAGCTTGAAAAGAGGGGATAGTATTTACAGAAAAACACCGATCGGGGCACATTTGTCCATTGGCAAAGGATTAAAGGCCACCGCCGATGAAGCGGTAGCCAGAGGTTTGGAGACCATACAGATATTTCTGAGAAACCCGCGGGGGAGCGGAGCCAGAAACTTAACGGCTGAAGAAACTGATTATTTTATCCGGACGCTTAAGGAAAACCGCATTGGACCTGTGACAGTCCATATCCCGTATGTTTGTAATCCGGCTGCAGCCAAATCCGAAGTTTATGAATATGCCCTGCAGGTGGTATCTGAAGACCTGACAAGATGCAAGTTGATCGAGGCGGACTTTCTGGTCTTGCATCCCGGTTCGTATACCACAGCTGATCCGGCGGCAGGGATCGAAAATGTCAGCCGCTTATTGAATCTGGTACTGAAGAAGCATCAAGGCCATACCCGCATATTATTGGAGACCATGGCCGGGCAGGGAACAGAAATTGGCCGCAGCTTTGAAGAATTAAATCAAATACTTAACAGGGTAGATTACAGTGATAAAATAGGTATTTGCTATGATACCTGCCATACTTATGCTGCCGGATATGATTGTACCACCGCTGAAGGGCTGGAAGATATTATCCGCCAAATGCAGGATTCTTTCGGAAAAGATAAAATATACCTTATACATGCCAATGACAGTATGAAAGAATTAGGCGGCAGAAAAGACCGGCACAGTCATATCGGACATGGGTTTATCGGCCAGGAGGGATTTAAAGCTTTACTCAGCCACCCTTTCTTTGCGCAGTTTCCTTTTATTCTGGAAACACCACTGGAAGGTGCGGATGAGGATATAAAAATTTTGAAGCAGATAAGAGCAGAACAATCTTAATTTGGAGGGGATACTTTGTTAATTTATGGACGTGAGATCAGGGACAGGTTAAAGAAGGAAATCCAGCAGTTTGCAGAAGAGAACAGGATGAGTATGTCCATCATACTGGTGGGAGACGATCCGCCTTCACAGGTTTATGTAAACGGGATCGTGAAATTTGGCCGGGAGACGGGCATCAAAGTTGATGTACTGCATTTGGGGGCCGATACGGAAGAAAGCCAGGTTATAAGATTTATCCGCAATTTGAATGAAGATCCGGCCATCGATGGGATCATGCTGCAAAAGCCTCTGCCGGAACACCTTGATTATAACCGGTTAATCAATGAAATAGCCTACCACAAGGACGTAGAAGGGGTCCACAATTATAATCTGGGGAAATTGATCAGCCGCCAGCAGGGAATACAACCTTCCACGCCCAAAGCCATCATCAGGATCATGAAGGAGCATGACATCGCGATAGAAGGGAAAAACGTAACCATCGTAGGGCGCAGCACCATCGTGGGGAATCCTTTATCAGTGATGATGACCACAGAGAATGCCACGGTAACGCTGTGCCATACCCGCACCAAAGACCTTAAAAAGGAAACTTTAAACGCGGATATTTTAGTGGCTGCCCTGGGCAGACGAAACTATATCACAGCGGATATGGTGAGAGATGATGCCATTATCATTGATGCCGGCATCAATTTTGATGAAAACGGAAAAATGTTTGGAGATGTAGATGAGGAGGCCAAGGAAAAGGCGGCCATTGCCAGTGCGGTTCCCGGAGGAGTAGGTGTCATTACCGTAGCGGAACTTTTTGATAACTTAAGACAAATTTGCATGATGAAGCAAATACAAAAATAAGTTCACTTTGAAAGCAATACAAAGCGTAATCAAACCGTCGTAATCGTTTATGACGGTTTGCTACTGTACGGGTATCTTCGTCATTGCTGAAGCAAGTGTTATTCAGGTTCAACTGTGGATGCTTCCGGGAAAAAATTAATAAAGCGAAAGCCAGCATACCTTGGGATTTTCTTTTCTGGCTATGCTTCTGAGCCGGCCGGCCTCAAACTCTTCTTCTTCCATAGCGTTTTCCAGTCTGAGGCGCGGTACTTTGATCGGCTCCAGGTTTTCTCCCAGAGCCACGAAAGTGAAATATGCCGTGATACAGCATTGACGCGTTCCCTGGAGCAAGTCTTCTGCATCAATATTTACAGCGATTTCCATTGATGAATTGGACACATAGGTCAGGTGCGAATTACAGGTAGCCAGGTTGCCCATAAAAACCGGGGCATGAAAATTTATACCATCGATTGCTGCTGTCACTACAATGGCCCGTGAATGCTTGGTGGCACAAGCCCCGGCACAATTATCCATCATTTTCAACAATTCCCCGCCATGGGCGGTCCCGGCCGGATTTGTCTGTGAAGGCAGAATAATTTGACTTAAGGATGTTGCTGTCTCGCTTATTGTACGCGCTTCCATAAAAAATCTCTCCTTCCTTAATATGAAATAGGTTTTTTTATATCATAACAATAAATCCAACAAGTAGATAATAATATCGAAGTATAATATGATGATTAAAAAAGGGAGGGTGTGCCATGATAAATGCCCAGCGTTACGGAGACGTAACCCAGTTCATCATGGGCAGGCTCATTGATGGACAACCGGTTTATACCATGGCCAGCTATTATATCGACGGACTGTTGATCGATACCGGGCCGGTCCATGTTGCCGATGAGATCGAAGCTGCTTTTGCAGATTTCCCCATTGAGCAGATCGTTAACACCCATCATCATGAAGATCATATTGGCAACAATATTGTTTTCCAGCAAAAACGAGGGATTCAAAACATTTATGCTCACCCTCTGGCCATGCCGCTGATCGAAAACCCGGCTCTCTGGACCGGACGACTGAGATATTACCAACATTTTGCCTGGGGAGACCCGCCTCCCTCCAAAGTCCTTCCACTGGAAGCAGTTTTAAAAACCAGGCGATATACGTTCCAGATCATCCATACACCCGGACATAGTCCTGATCATATCTGCTTGCTTGAACCAGAGCAGGGATGGCTTTTTGCCGGGGATGTTTTTGTGCGTGAAAAAGTGCCGACATTAAGAAGTGATGAGAATATAAAAGAGATGTTAGCCTCCTTGCATAAGCTGTTACAATACGAATTTTCCACCCTGTACTGCAGTTCCGGAACAGTGGTTTCAAATGCCAAAGCGGCTCTTAAAAGAAAAATTGCTTACTGGGAAGAGCTGGGGGAGAAAATTATAAAATTATATAAAGAGGGCATTGAACCGGAAGAAATCCGGGAGAGGTTATTGGGTAAAGAAACAGTTTTATACGGACCATCCGAAGGCGATTTCGGCAAAATTAATCTGGTCAATTCCTTTATTCAGAGTATAACGAACCAACCAGACAGCGGAGAAGAAAGGCAGTAAAGGAGGAAGTTAAAGTATGACAAGTTACATTCACCAAACGGGAGAAATGACAAGCACCGACGGAGTGAAACTGTTTTTTCAGACACGGCAAAAGCCACAACCCCGGGGTGTGATCGTTCTTTGCCACGGTGTTGGGGAACACAGCAGCCGATATGGGAATCTGCTCCAGGCCATTGATGATACTGATCTCTCGGTATATGCCCTTGACCATCGCGGCCATGGAAGGTCAGCGGGGAAAAGAGGGCATGTTATGTCTTTTGATGAATATATTGATGATTTTGATCTCCTGGTCCAATCAGCCAAAAAGGATCATCCCGGGATACCAATGATCATAATGGGGCATAGTCTGGGGGGCGTAATCGTCTTCAAATATGTGCTTAAATATGGACAGGATTTTGCGGGCTTGATCCTGTCATCGGCGGGGTTAAAAAGCAAGGTGGAAGTTCCGCCCCTTAAGGCTAAAGTGGCATTGGTCCTTTCACGGGTGCTGCCTTCTTTGTCCATGCCTACCGGACTGGATAGCAAATTATTATCCCACGATCAAAAGGTGGTAAAGGATTATATTGATGACCCTCTGGTACATGATTTGGTATCAGCCAGATGGTACACGGAGTTTATCGCTGCCGGGCAGGAATGTCTTAATAGGTCAGCAGAGATTGTGCTGCCCCTTTTGATCATCCATGGCAAAGCAGACGGCATCGTCGATTACCGGGGCAGTGAGGAAGTTATGCAAAAAGCTGCCTCCCGTGATAAGGAAATATATATTTTCGATAACCTTTATCATGAAACCATGAACGAAACCCCGGCAGAAAGAGAACAAGTCCTCCAGGTGATCAAAACCTGGCTTCTGAAACATATATAAGAGCCTTTTGGCTAAACTATTCAAAATCACTCATTTATTACACTTCCTTCTTATCGGTTTGTGGATAGCGCACTGGCAACCGCATGTTTCCAGCCTTGCAGCAATGAGGACCGCTCTTCATCTGCCATGGCAGGTCGAAAACAACGTTCAATGATTTTTGTTTCCATCAAATCCTGCTGGCTGTTCCAGTAGCCAACACCCAGACCTGCAAGATAAGCAGCGCCCATTGCAGTAGTCTCAGTTACCAAAGGCCGTTTTACATCTACATTCAGTATATCAGCTTGAAATTGCATCAGGAAATTGTTTTCAGCTGCTCCGCCGTCTACATACAGAGCATTTAATTGGATCCCTGAATCATCAGTCATAGCCTTCAGTACATCAGAAGTCTGATAGGCGATTGACTCCAACGCGGCTCGTACAAGATGCTCCCGCTTGCTGCCCCGGGTAAGTCCGGTTATGGTCCCACGGGCATACATATCCCAATAAGGAGCACCGAGTCCCACAAAGGCAGGGACCATATAAACGCCGCCGTTATCAGGTAAAGAGCCTGCCATAGTTTCTGATTCAGCCGCATGACTGATGATCTTTAATTCATCCCGCAGCCATTGCACAGCGGCACCGGCGATAAAGACACTTCCTTCCAGAGCATAATCAATTTGACCATTTATGCCCCAGGCAATGGTGGTCAACAATCCATGTTCGGAGGTAACCGGTTTACTCCCGGTGTTCATCAGCAGAAAACAACCGGTGCCGTATGTATTTTTAGCCATCCCGGCCTGAAAGCAAGCCTGTCCGAATAAAGCTGCCTGTTGATCACCGGCCATGCCGGCAATAGGTATTTCACTGCCTAAAATATCTGCATCAGTTAAACCGTAAATTTCGCTGGAAGAAACAACTTCCGGCATCATAGCAGGAGGAATATGCAATTTTTCAAGTAATTCCCGGTCCCATTGCAATTGATGAATATTGTACAGCATCGTGCGGGAAGCGTTGGAATAGTCGGTTACATGCACCCGGCCCCCGGTTAGTTTCCATACCAACCAGGAATCAATGGTGCCAAACAGCAGGTCTCCCGCTTCGGCTTTGTGTCGGGCATGAGGTACATTCTCCAGGATCCAGGCCAGTTTGGTTGCTGAAAAATAAGCGTCAATGACCAGACCGGTTTTGGCTTTGATCATCGGTTCACAGCCTTCCGCTTTTAATTGTTCACATAAAGGTGCCGTGCGGCGGCATTGCCATACGATCGCATTACTGACCGGTTCACCGGTGTTTCTATCCCATACCACCGTCGTTTCACGTTGATTGGTAATGCCAATGGCTGCAATTTGTCCGCTGTGCAAATCAGCCCGCATAATAGCCTCTTTGGCAACGCTTACCGTAACAGCCCATATTTCCTGGGGATCATGTTCTACCCAGCCGGGTTGCGGGTAGACCTGGTAGAATTCGCGGTAAGCCCGGGAAACAATTTGACCGCTGTGATCGATCAATAAGCACGTAGTACCAGTGGTTCCCTGATCAATAGATAATATATAACGGTCTGTCAAAAAGATCCCTCCTTGCAAATATGGGTATCAAGCCATCCAGTATTTCTTATCCAGGCTCCTGTATTGCAGAGCTTCAGCTATATGCTGGATCTGTATCGCGGGTTCATTCTCCAAATCAGCGATGGTTCTGGCTACCTTCAGGATACGATTATATCCTCTGGCGCTGAGACTGAGTTTTTGAAAAGCTGATTTTAACAGCTGCTCGGTTTCATGATTTAAAATGCAATGCCGTTTAATATCACTGGGTGTCATCAAAGCATTTACCTTATAAGATCGATCAGCAAATCTTGCTTCCTGTAAAGCGCGGGCGTTTGTCACTCTTTCTTTTATCTGGGCAGAAGTTTCACCGGGGTCATGGTTTCTTAACTGTTCAAAGTTGACCCGAGGCACTTCCACATGCAGGTCCATGCGGTCTAAAAGCGGTCCGCTGATACGGTTTAAGTATTTTTGTATCTGCATCGGCGTGCAGCGGCATTCCAATTGGGAACCATAGTTGCCGCAGGGGCAGGGATTCATACTTGCGATCAGAATAAAATTGGCGGGAAAAGTGTAAGTGCCTTGTGCACGGGCCACGGTTATGACCTTGTCTTCCAAAGGCTGCCGTAAAGCTTCCAGCACATCCCGGTTAAATTCAGGGAGCTCGTCTAAAAACAATATTCCATTCTGGGCCAGGCTTATTTCCCCCGGTCTTGGGATTCGCCCACCCCCGACAATGCTGGCGCTGGATGCATTCTTGTGCGGGGCGCGAAAAGGTCGTATATGAATGAGCGGTTGATCTTTGTTAAGTAAATTGGCGACCGAATAGATACGGGTGGATTCCAAAACCTCCTGCCGGTTCATATCAGGAAAAATGGAAACTGCCCGGCGGGCCAGCATGGTCTTGCCGCCTCCCGGGGGACCGATCAGAAGTAGATTATGCATTCCTGCCGCTGCTATTTGCATGGCTCGTTTGGCTGTTTCCTGCCCTTTGACCTCGGTAAAATCCCCCGGAGAAAGATTTGCCTGGCTCAACGAAACATCGGCAACAGCCTTTTCCAAAGAAATCTCTCCTTCCACCCAGTGAATGACCTGGGTCAGGTGATGTACCGGCAAGGCAGTTTGCTCGCTGACCAATGCTGCTTCCGGGGCATTTCCCGTTGGAATAATGAATTGCACCGGATGAGGTAAATTAATGAGTTCCAGAGCCATGGGCAAGATGCCCGGAACTTCACGAACACTGCC
The DNA here is from genome assembly GCA_002305965.1 of Syntrophomonas sp. UBA1368. Taxonomy (GTDB): domain Bacteria; phylum Bacillota; class Syntrophomonadia; order Syntrophomonadales; family Syntrophomonadaceae; genus UBA1368. The sequence continues at coordinate 57,725 of DBRM01000071.1, read as the reverse complement.
ATCGAGGGATAATTCACCAGCCAGGTAGAATAACTGATCCTCAGCAGCCTTTACCTGTTCAGAAGCGATAAGAATCCCCAAGGCAATGGCCAGATCAAAGTGAGTGCCTTCTTTTTTCAAATCTGCGGGGGCCAGATTAACGATAATCTTTTGATTGGGAAATTGATAATCACAATTTTTTATAGCAGAGCGGACTCTTTCACGGGCTTCTTTTATTGCCATTGAAGCTAACCCAACAATTTGAAAATCAGGCAATCCGTTTTGGATATCAACTTCTACCTTAACAGGCTGCGCTTCTATTCCATTAATGAAAAGCGTATTCAGAACGGATAACATAGCATTCCTCCGAATATATGTTTGCTTTTTACTCTTCGCTTAAGAAATTGCAAATTCCTGCTTGCGTCATTATCTAAGGGATAAATGACAGTAATTATAGTGAAAATGCCTGAAATTAGAAATAAATATTAAAAAACGTTGAGGTAAAACAATTTTATTACATATTTTGTTGCCAAAGTTGGCAGTATAAATATACGAAATGAAAAAAGGTTCAATTTTTATTTATTACGAAGGGAGGTCTGCAAATGCTGGGAATGATAGTGAGATTTATAGTTTCCGCACTGGTTTTGCTGGTTATCGCTTATTTGATCCCCGGAGTCAGTGTATCCGGTTTCTGGGGGGCATTGATAACAGCTGTAGTTATTGCTGTACTGGGATATATAGTTGAAGCTATACTGGGCGATAGGATATCACCAAGATCCAGGGGGATAGTCGGTTTTATCACGGCAGCTGTTGTAATATATATTACCCAGTTTATTATCCCTGATTATTTTTCAGTAAGTTTGATTGGAGCATTGATTGCAGCATTTATTATTGGTCTGATCGATGCATTTGTGCCTACTGAATTGAGATAACCGGGTAAAACTATTAAGAAGGGGCTGGTTACTTTAACCAGCCTATTTTTTATCCGTCAAATATAAGTTGCCAATATGAATAAAGACAAGTAAAATGTGATATTAGATATGGTTTGAAGGTTTGCAGGCAGGAGGCCCCCAATGTTATTTGCACTGATTGGTAATTTTGGCACATGGGAAGTAATTTTAATATTATTTGTAGCCTTAATGGTATTTGGGCCGGGAAAACTTCCTGAAGTAGCCAAAACAATAGGGAAAACAATGGGTGATATAAAAAGATACACCTCAGGCGTGCAAAAAGAATTCCGGGACGCCATTAATATCGACACAAATAGTATTCCCACCAACAAGGAAGAATTGCTCAAGGCAGTCCTGAAATCGGAAGAATCAGTTCCAAACACTGCTGAGCAAAAAGAAGCAGCAACTGACCAGGCAGCTGATCCTGACCATAGTGAAGCAGCAGATACCGATCAAGTTTTATTAGATGACGGGAAGGCTGCGAAAGAGGAAGCCGACGCTGAACCGTAAGCAGCAGATGATTCATCTGAAATAACCCATAAAAATTAAATACTCTTATCCAGAGAGGCGGAGGGACTGGCCCGATGAAACCCGGCAACCAACTTTACGAGTATGGTGCTAAATCCTGCAGGTTCATATCCTGAAAGATAAGAGAGAAACTTTACTCTCTTACAGGGAGTTTTTTTATTTCATTTTTTGGTTAAAAGACAAATGGAGGAGAGGATTTTTATGACATTGGATATAGGTTCGCAGTTAAAAGAGAGAATTCTTATATTGGACGGAGCTATGGGGACGATGCTGCAGAACGCAGGTATGCAGACAGGTGAGTGCCCTGAGTTTTACGGTCTAAAAAATCCTTCAGTCCTGGAAAATATTCATTATCAGTATATTCAGGCAGGGTCTGATATTATCCAGACCAATACCTTCGGGGCCAATCGTTTGAAACTGGCAGAATACGGACTGGAAAATATGGTGGAAGAGATCAATCGCGAAGCCATTCAGACAGCCAAAAGGACTGCCAAAAATAAAGCTCTGGTGGCTGCTTCCATAGGACCTACCGGGAAATTATTGCATCCTCTTGGCGATGCTGATTTTGATTTGATGTATGAAGCCTTTAAAGAACAGGCAGTTGCCTGTGAAAAAGCGGGAGCAGACCTCTTATCCATTGAGACCATGACCGATATCGGCGAAATGAGAATTGCCCTTATTGCAGCCTATCATAATACCAGGCTGCCGGTTATAGCACATATGACCTTTGAAGCCGGGGGGCTTACCATGATGGGAACAGATCCTCTTACTGCCCTGGTTATCATGGAAGCTTTTCAACCTCTGGCCATTGGGGCTAATTGTTCCGGCGGAGCGAGAGAATTACTGCCGGTGATCGAAACTTTGGGCAGATATTCCAATTGCTTTTTATCGGTTGAACCGAATGCAGGCTTGCCGGCCTTGATTGATGATCAGACCATTTTCCCGGATAGTCCGGAGGAAATGGCTGAATATGCCATCAGGCTGCGGGACGCCGGGGCCAACATTATTGGCGGATGCTGCGGGACCACACCTGCGCACATCCAGGCTATAGCCCGGGTATTAAAATCACTGGGCCCGGTATCAAGAAAAAATAAAAAGATTACTGCCCTGGCTTCCCGTACACGCCATGTACTTATAGGAGAAGATCATCCCCTGGCGTTTATTGGGGAAAGGATCAACCCAACTGCCCGCAAAAAACTGGCCGAGGACATTAAGGCCGGGAAAATGCAGGTAGTCACTGAAGAAGCACGTAAACAGGCGGAAATGGGAGCCCCCATTCTGGATGTAAACATGGGAGTCCCGGGGATAGATGAATCATTGGCCATGGAACAAGCGATCCACAATATTCAGGCAGCAGTTGATATCCCTCTGGTTATTGACTCTTCAGATATCAATGCCATCGAAAGGGGCCTGAAAAGTTTTGTGGGGCGCGCCCTGATCAATTCCACCACCGGTGAAGAGAAAAAAATGCAGGAAGTGATTCCTTTAGCCAAAAAATATGGAGCAGCAATATTGGGACTCTGCCTTGATGAAAAGGGTATTCCGAACAAGGCAGAAGACCGGGTAGCCATTGCCCGGAAAATATATCAACGGGCCATTGGATATGGTTTGCGTGAGGAAGATATCTTTATTGACACGTTGGTCAAAACCGCCAGTGCTGAGCAAGCTCAGGTGATGGAAGCCATAAAGGCCTTGCAGGTCATTAAATCAGAACTGAATACAGGAACAGTATTGGGAGTAAGCAATGTATCCCATGGCCTTCCCGGACGGGATATTATCAACTCCGCCTATCTGGCTATGGCCTGGGCGGCAGGGTTGGATCTGCCCATCATCAACCCCTTTGATCAAAGGATGATGGATACCACCAGAGCTGCAGCGGTTTTATTAAACCGCGACATAGACAGCGCTGCCTTTATCAAAGCCTATAAAGATGTAACCGCAAACGAAAGACCGCCGTCAGCAGCCCGGCATGATATATGTCAACGATGCAATATCCCGGAATTGATGGGTGAGCAAAGTCCGGCATCTGAAATAAAACCGGAGGAACCAT
>DBRM01000071.1:52569-54211 GCA_002305965.1 Syntrophomonas sp. UBA1368 | reverse complement strand
GAATTGATGAACCATGCGCTTCATGATGACAAGATGGATCCGCTGGATATTGTAAATCATGGTTTGATACCCGGAATCGAAATGGCCGGGGAATTATATGACCGCAAGCAATATTTCCTGCCCCAGCTGCTGCGGGCAGCGGAAACCATGAAAGAAGCCTTTGCCATCGTTAAACCATACCTCTCTCAAGAAGCCGGACAGAACATGGGAGTGATCGTGCTGGCTACTGTTGAAGGGGATATTCATGATATAGGCAAAAACATTGTCGCAGTTATGCTGGAGAACTATGGGTATAAGGTCATTGATCTGGGCAAAGACGTAAAAGCAGCTGATATTGTGGATGCTGCTGAAAAAGAGCAGGCAGATATTATCGGTCTAAGTGCCCTGATGACTACCACAATGCCGAAAATGAAGGATGTCATTCTGCTGGTAAAGGAACGAGGACTGAAATGCAGGGTGATGGTCGGGGGAGCAGTTTTAACTGAGGAATATGCCCAAAGCCTTGGTGCAGATGGATATTCTAAAGATGCCAGGGCTGCCGTGAAGACGGCCGGGAAACTTTTAAGTCAGGAGGAGAATTAATGGCTCAGCAAAAATCATACGAAGAAATCAATGAAAAGATCAAGCGCGGTGAAGCCGTAGTTGTCACTGCGGAAGAAGTCATCAAAGTGGTTGAGGAAAAAGGGATCAAAGCGGCAGCCCGGGAGATCGATGTGGTAACAACCGGAACTTTCGGACCGATGTGTTCTTCCGGAGCTTTTATAAATTTTGGTCATGCCAAACCCCGCATCAAAATGAAAAAAGTCTGGTTAAATGGTGTAGAAGCATATACCGGCATTGCTGCGGTGGATGCTTATATAGGCGCCGGACAGCTGCCGGAAACCGATCCGGAAAATAAAGTGTTCCCCGGCCGTTTTTCTTATGGCGGAGGCCATGTGATCCATGATCTGCTGGCTGGGAAAGAGATCCGTCTGGAAGCAGAAGGCTATGGAACTGATTGTTATCCCAATAAGCGAGTGGATACACTAATAACCTTAAATGATGTCAATGATGCCTTCATGTTTAATCCGCGTAATGCTTATCAAAATTACAATTGTGCTGTAAACCTGGGCGATAAAACCATTTACACCTATATGGGTATTTTAAAACCCCATATGGGGAATGCCAGTTACTCAACTGCCGGCCAGCTAAGTCCTTTGTTAAATGATCCCTATTATAAGACCATCGGCATCGGCACACGGATTTTTCTGGGCGGCGGGATCGGTTATGTTGCCTGGAACGGTACCCAGCATCACCCCAATATTTTAAGGGGCGAGAATGGCGTGCCCAAAGTATCTGCCGGGACCCTGGCGGTAATCGGTGACTTAAAGCAAATGGATGCCAACTGGGTAGTCGGATTGAGTTATATCGGATATGGAGCAACCCTGGCAGTCGGCATCGGTATTCCAATCCCCATTTTGGATGAAGAGATATTGATGTACACTGCGGTGAAAGATGAAGATATTTATTGTCCGGTGGTGGATTACAGGGAAGGGTACCCCTATTCCAAACCCATTGATCTGGGATTTGCTTGTGTTGCTGATCTGAAAAAAGGAAAAGTGGTCATAGAAGGCAAGGAAGTAGTCACTACTCCGCAATCAAG
>DBRM01000071.1:26844-52464 GCA_002305965.1 Syntrophomonas sp. UBA1368 | reverse complement strand
AGTAATGAAAAATAAAATCGTGTGTTATTTCTCTGCTGCTCAGTCGGAACAGCCTATTATTTATCGTCTGGTTAAAAATTATGATTTGATCGTCAATATATTAAAAGCAGATATAAACCCTTTGAAACAAGGGTATTTGGTCATGGAACTGGAAGGAAACAAAGAAAAATATAACGAAGGGCTGAAGTTTTTAAAAAGCCTGGGGGTAATTGTTGAACCACTGAGTGAAAAAGTGGTCTGGCACGACGATTTATGTATCCAATGCGGCGCCTGCGCTTCCTTCTGCCCTACCGAAGCATTGGCTATTGACCGGGAAACCATGCTTGTATCCTTTGATGACACCAAATGCGTTTTATGCTCCATGTGCCTGGAATGCTGCCCGACACGGGCCATCATTGTCCATTTTGACGTCAGGGAGGCAGTCTGAGATATTTTATGGAAAAGGGAAAAAAGGGATTTGGTGACAGGGATTATCGTTTGATTCAGATGGGTCAGGACCTGAAATATTTTAATGTCAAAGTCAAAGAAACTGACCTGGCTATCGGGATAGAGAATAAAGTCTATTCCGATAGCCTTGTTTCATTATGTTACAAGGAAGTCATTCATATCCGCAGACAGTTGGAGGAATATATTCAGGTTCATCCACAGTTTCAGACGTCATTGGTACCCATTCAAATCGATCCGGAGGCACCGGAAATTGCATTAAAGATGACAGAGGCAGCGGCAGTGGCTGGAGTAGGGCCTATGGCAGCAGTTGCCGGGGCAGTTGCTGATCATATCGGTCAGATCATGAAACAGTATTCTTCTGATGTGATTGTAGAAAACGGAGGGGATATTTATATACTCTCTACCCGGGAACGCCTGATTGCTGTATATGCAGGTGATTCGCCCTTCAGTTATAAAATAGGGATCAAAATTCACCCGGAAGCTACCCCGGCTGGTATATGCACCTCTTCGGGGACCGTCGGCCACAGTCTGAGTTTTGGTGTTGCTGACGCAGTAGTAATAACAGGTGATACAGCTGTTATGGCTGATGCAGCAGCAACACAGGCCGGAAATTTGGTCAAACATAAATTTGCCCTGGAAAGGGCAGTAGAATATATAAAAGGGTTAGATAAAAACTTGAGTATTCTGGCAATTAAAGATGATCGGATGATAGCCTGGGGCAATATTGAAATAATCCCGCTTTAAAGCTGTAAANNAATTATCCGGGGGCAAGTTGATAGACACAAGAAAATCAGATACTATTTAATTGTCTTTGAATAGGGGGGTTAGGTATGAACTGTGAAGCAACCGTGCAGCATCTGGTAAAATGGCTGCAGGAAAGGGTGGCTGCAGCCGGGGCCAAAGGGGTAGTATTTGGTCTCAGCGGGGGAGTGGATTCAGCCGTTGCAGCGGTAATTGCCAAGCGAGCATTTCCAAATGACTGTTTGGCTCTGATGATGCCTTGCCATAGTCCGGTCAATGATTTACTTCACAGTCAGGCATTGGTAGCCCAATTTGATATTCCTTCCCGCATGGTTGAAATCGAAAATGCTTATAACTTGCTGATTCCGCAATTTGAATCATTTATCAAGACCGAAGGCGATAGGGGAAAACTGATCAGAGCAAATATAAAACCGCGGCTTCGGATGATTACTTTATATTATTCAGCCCAGTCCAGGAATTATCTGGTAGTAGGAACCAGTAACAAGAGTGAAATCAACATTGGCTATTCAACCAAATATGGGGACAGTGCTGTTGATCTGCAATTATTAGGAGATTTGCTTAAAAAAGAAGTATATGAGTTGGCTGAATACCTTAAGATACCGGATTTCATTATAGAAAAACCACCTTCGGCCGGGTTGTGGGCTGATCAAACCGATGAAAATGAAATGGGGTTTACTTATGCTCAGTTGGATAGGTATCTGGAAACCGGCGAAGGAGAACCGGAAGTAATCAGCAAGATTCAAAAAATGATGAAAGCTTCTGAGCATAAACGGCAAATGCCTCCCATAGCAGTCATTCCAAGATAAGTAACAAGGAGGAGTATCATGTCAGGACATTCAAAATGGGCCAACATAAAACACAAAAAGGCTCGCTCAGATGAGAAAAGAGGCAAGGAATTTACCAAAATCGCCAAAGATATAACCATTGCTGTACGTACTGGCCATTCAGGTGACCCGGATTCCAACTCCAAGCTGAAACTGGCTATTCAAAAAGCCAAGGCCATCAATATGCCTAACGACAATATTTCCCGAGCCATTAAAAAAGGCCTGGGAGATTCCGAAAGCGATATGTATGAAGAAATCATTTATGAAGGCTATGCTCCCGGGGGAGTTGCAGTCTTATTGGAGATCGCTACTGATAACCGTAACCGGACAGCTTCTGAGATCAGACATTTATTTTCCAAGAATAACGGCAACCTGGGTGAAACCGGATGTGTAGGCTGGATGTTCAAACGAGTCGGATTCCTGGAGATCAGTAAGGAGAAAGTCACCATGGATGAAGACGAGTTTATGATGCAAGCCCTGGAAGCAGGAGCNNTTGATGGAAGTCAAGGAAGCCTTGGAAGCGGACAAGATTGAAATAGAAATGGCGGATATCATCATGATGGCCGATAATATGGTTAATGTTGATGACGAGGCGGTTGCCGCCAAAATCATTAAACTGATTGATCTACTGGAAGACCATGATGACGTGCAGAATGTTTATTCCAATGCCAATATCTCTGATGAGATAATGGAAAAACTTTAATTAAGAATAAAAAAAGCGGAGCTCTTTTGAACTCCGCTTTTTCTTTTTAAAGTTTTTTCATGCTACTTATAGTTTTCCTGCTGCTGGATATGCTTTTGTTCTTTGGGAAACTCCAGCTTGAATTCACCATTCACAAAACTGGCCTTGACTTCCTGGGAGTTTACTCTGACGGGTAGAATTGATAAAACGCTTTTTAAATTCAGCTTTTCAGGATAAATATTTTCCGCGCTGTTGGACTTAATCCATGGGAAGTTCGCTTTAACGATCACTTCTTCATCACTTGCATAGATTCTTACTGGTACGTCCATATCGAAGTCGCCTTCAAAAATATTGTGACCGTATTCGTAATCACCATAGAGGGATAAGATATCCACCGGGGTTCCTTCCCAGCTTTCAAATTCGGCCAGGGTTTCTTCCAGGGTTTTGCTGCCTGCCAGATGTCTATTGCTGATGGCGCTGTGATAATCGGATTTAGTGTCAGCCAGATCAGCTAAAATAAAATCATCATAAGAATCCCAAAACATAGTTTTACCGGTTTGGATGTCATTAACAAAACGTTCCCAATCATGCTCCATACTACCGTTTCCTCTGTAGTAACGGTTACCTGACAAAACAGGAACACTTACGCAGTCAAAGGATTCAATATCAGCGGTTTCTTCACACCAAGCAAAACTGCCATTGCTTTCATAATACTCGTCAAACGCCAACTCCACATCGAAAATGTTACCGGAATTTAATGCACTTAACACTTCATCTAAAGTTTTTTCCATTTCGATTACCTCCTCGTATAATTTCTCAATATTAATATGTTCCGTACTGCCAAAAGAATTAAGAACAATTAAATTGTTAACAATTGATAGAAAATTCAAATAAACTTGACGTAACTTTGACTTTATCTACCATATTAATAACATACCAGTTGTATAAAAAGCAATGCAATTCATGCAGTAAATAATGCCAAAAACACATATAAAGTGATGTATTAAGCTGTGAAATTATTATCAACCAAAAAATAGCAGGAATCGTATAGATTAATCACTTCCGGACAACAATATTGACAGAGGTGATAAGCGTGAAAAATCGTTTGATTCCAGGTATCCTGCTCATTTTTTTAATGCTGAGCCTGGCCCTGGGAGCTTATTTGGCTAATCTATACAGTAACCTTGAATTGAAAAAGGCAGAGAGTACTGAAAAAGCGGTTGTGCAAAATATGGAAGCCAATCTGATCAAATATGACGATGGCGTTATATATGAACAACAGTTCAGTAAATGCGGACATGTAATTATTGCTCCCTTTGACGACCAGGCTGCCTTGATCGGTAAAAGCCCCGAGGAACTGAAAAAGCAATATACTGTGAAGAACGGCTACCAATTATCTTATCAAGGCAATACCTTGTCCATAAAACATAAAATAAACGATTGGTGTACGGTTGACAAAGAAAAATGCCGGCTGAAGGAATATAAGGGAAGAGTTGCGGTATATAAAGGGCCGAATCGTGATGAGGATGTTCTGATGCGCGTTACCGAAATCAAGATCGACTCGCTTCCTGAACAGGTTAGAAACGCCATAGAAAAGGGTGAGTATGAATTTGAAAATATGGAGCGTTTAAATGATGCTCTAGAAAATTTGGATGAATATCTGTAGAATACAAACCGGTAATATTCATGGCAGAGAAGAAATGCTCTGCCATTTTATTTTGGCTAATTATAGAGATTTTGACTAATTTACAGTAAGATTAATTTATTGATTCATTCATTGAAAGAGGTCATAAGGTGTTAGTATTAGGTATTGATCCGGGAACGGCAACTACGGGATTTGGCCTGATAGAAGCAGTTAACAGCCGTATTGAATTGGTTCGTTACGGAACTGTTACTACTGAAGCCAATGCGGCAATGTCCGACCGTTTGTGCCAGATCTGTGATCAGATCAACGAAATCATAACCATTTATAAGCCTGATGTAGCAGCGATTGAGCAAATTTATTATTTTAAAAATGCCAAAACGGTTATTACTGTTGCTCAAAGCCGGGGTGTGATTATGATGACTGCAGCCAAAGCAGGGCTGGAAATAGCTGAGTATACTCCGCTGCAGGTGAAACAATCAGTGGTTGGTTATGGAAAAGCGGATAAAAAACAAGTACAAATCATGGTCCAGTCGATTTTACATATGGACACACTGCCTAAACCGGATGATGCCGCAGATGCTTTGGCCATTGCCATATGTCATGTCCATTCATGCCGGATGGCCAAAATCTATAAAGGTGGTTTAAAATGATTGGTTTTGTAAGGGGAAAATTATTTCAGATCAGCGATGATAGTGTTTGGCTGGATTGCAATGGCATTGGCTATATCGTCAACATTTATCCTTCCCTGATTGGTGAGCTGCCGCCCATCGGTGAAACTGTCATGCTTTATACCCATTTACAAGTGCTGGATAATGAGTTTAAACTATACGGTTTTATAGATCATTCAGAATTGAGTTTATTTAAGAAACTGCTGGGAGTATCGGGTATCGGTGCCCGGAATGCTTTGAATGTGCTGGACACCGTGAAACCGGAAGCATTTTTATCAGCGGTGCTGAGTCAGGATGAGAAAACCCTGACAGCTATCCCCGGGATTGGGAAAAAAACTGCCCAGCGATTAATCTTTGAACTAAAAGATAAACTGGGAGATACTTTTAAGGTTGATATTGAAGCAGGGGCACCACAACTGGGAGATGTAATTGAAGCGCTGGAAGTGATGGGATTTAAGAGAAATGAGATCATACCAGTGGTTTCTGACTTACAGAAAAACAATCGTCTTCATGGCACTACAGAAGAAAATATCAAATTGGTTTTACAAATTCTTAGCAGGAGGTAAAGAATTTGCAGGATAATAGGGTCATTTCGGGACAAGCTTTATCAGATGAAGAGAATCTTGATGTAAACATTAGGCCGATAAATCTGGCGGATTACATAGGGCAGGACAAGGTTAAGGAAAATATCGCTATTTTTATTGCTGCTGCCCGGGAAAGGGCGGAAAGTCTTGATCATGTTTTATTAAGCGGACCTCCTGGATTGGGTAAAACCACCCTGGCCAACATCGTGGCCAATGAAATTGGGAAACCTATTCGGAAAACGTCGGGCCCCGCCATTGAAAGGCCGGGAGATCTGGCAGCGATAATGACCAATCTGGAACCGGGAGAGATCTTATTCATTGATGAGATCCATCGCTTGAACAGAAGCGTGGAAGAAATCATGTATCCCGCTATGGAAGACTTCGTGATCGATATTGTCATCGGGAAAGGGCCGGCTGCCCGAACCTTGAGGCTTGATCTTCCCCCTTTTACATTGATCGGGGCAACTACACGTCCTGGTTTGCTGAGTTCTCCTCTAAGAGACCGTTTTGGCATAAACTGCCGGCTTGATTTTTATGGTATTGAAGAGCTGGCAACCATTATCAACCGGGCTGCCCGAATATTAAAAATTGCAATCGACACCCAGGGAGCTTATGAAATTGCCCGGCGCAGCCGCGGCACCCCCAGAGTGGCAAACAGATTGCTGCGTCGGGTGGCAGATTATGCATTGATTAAGGGGCAGGGGAAAATTGATGAGGAACTGGCGTTACTGGCGCTGGAAATGATGGAAATCGATCATTTAGGCCTGGATAATTTGGATATAATGATCCTGGAATCAATTATTGGAAAATTTGCCGGAGGGCCGGTAGGACTTGAAACACTGGCCGCTTCAGTTTCAGAGGAAACTGATACCATCAGTGATGTTTATGAGCCGTATTTATTGAAAATGGGTATGATCCAAAAAACACCCCGGGGCAGGGTCGCCACGGAAAGAGCCTATAAACATCTGGGTTATACCGTTGCCGGCACCGCACAGCCAGACTTGAATTTTGAAACATAAGCAAAGAATGGGTAAATATATATACATGAACAAAGCAGGAGTGAAAAAATGAGATGAGCAAAGTATTGCTGCATATCTGCTGCGGCCCTTGTGCTACCTATCCGGTTCCGGTTTTGCGGGAAAAAGGGTACCAGGTTACCGGCTTTTTTTATAATCCTAATATTCATCCCTTTACTGAATATAATAACAGAAAAGCAAGCCTGGAAAAGTTTGCTGAGATATCTGATTTAAATGTGATTTATGAAAATGACTATGATCCGGCCAGCTATTTTCAAAATGTTTCTTTCAGGGAAAATAATCGCTGTTTCTATTGTTATACCATGAGGCTGGAACAGACAGCCCGCTATGCCAGGAAGGGGAAATTCGATTATTTTACCACTACTTTGCTGGTCAGCAAATACCAGAAGCATGAGATGATTATTGAGGCGGCAGAAGCAATGGCGGCCAAGTATGAAGTGCCTTTCCTGTATTTTGATTTTCGGGAGGGTTTCCGCGAAACCGGCGTCAGAGCCAAAGAAATGGAATTATACCGTCAGCAGTACTGCGGCTGTTTATACAGCGAATATGAACGCTACCGGCCTAAACAAAAAAAGGTGAAAGGTTAGTAACTTATGCAATATAGCGGACTTGCCAAAATAGTTATTGCCCTGGGTATTTTATTGATCATCGTTGGCGCTGTCATGCTGCTTTTTTCGAAATATGGTTTTCATGGTTTCAGATTACCAGGGGATATCCTGATCCAAAAAGAAAATTTCACCTTTTATTTTCCCGTCACTACAGCTATTATAATCAGTATTTTGTTGACCGTTCTTTTTAATTTCATCAGCAGGAGATAAACATGTCGGATGACCAAAAAATTTATGATATAGACAGCTATTCTTATGACCTCCCTGCCGAACTGATTGCCCAATACCCGGTTACTCCCCGGGATTCTTCCCGGTTACTGGTGTTGGACCGCAGCAGTGGCGGCATGGAAGATCAAGTGTTTTCAAACCTTATTGAGTATTTGGAAACCGGTGATACTCTGGTACTGAACAAAACCCGGGTCATACCTGCACGATTGGTTGGATTTAGGGATTCAGGAGCCAGGGCAGAGATCTTCCTGCTGAGGAAAAGAGGAGGGGAGTGGGAGGCTTTGGTAAAGCCCGCCCGCAGACTTCCGCCGGGTAAGATCGTAAGATTTGAATCTGCTGATGAATATATTGAGATTCTGGAGGAAACTGACACAGCCGGCGGACGAATGGTGAGAATCTGTAATTGTAAGGACGAAAATGAGTTTTTGTGCCGTCATGGGCATATCCCTCTGCCGCCTTATATCGACCGGCCCGATGAAATAATGGATCAGGAGTGTTACCAGACCGTATACGCAAAAAATGACGGCTCGGTAGCCGCACCAACAGCAGGGTTGCATTTTACCGACCAGCTGCTGGATCAATTAGTGAGTAAAGGCATTCATATCGTGTACCTGGTTCTGCATGTGGGGATCGGTACCTTCCGGCCGGTGAAAACACAGGATATCAGGGACCATAAAATGCACTTCGAAGTGTATGAATTTGACCGGCAAGCAGCCGATTTGCTGAATCAAACCAGAAGCAACCACAAGAAAATCATAGCAGTTGGAACAACGGTGGTAAGAACCCTCGAAACAGTATATAATGAGGATTGTGGTTTTTCTGCCGCCAGCGGTGAAACGAATAAATTTATTTACCCGGGTTATACCTTTAAAGCCATAGATGGGCTGATCACCAACTTCCATCTGCCCAGATCATCACTTATTATGCTGGTTTCAGCCTTTGCCGGTCAGGAAAATACCATGGCAGCATATCGCCATGCGGTGGATCAGCGTTATCGATTCTTCAGTTATGGGGATGCCATGTTTATTAAATAAGATGAGGCACGAGCAGGAGGTCTTTTTTAAATGCTGCAGTTTAAAATCCTGAAACAGGATGCTAATAGTTCAGCCAGGCTGGGACAGCTTACATTGACCCACGGAACCATTGATACCCCAGTCTTTATGCCGGTTGGGACCCAGGCGACGGTTAAGACCCTTACCCCTGAGGATCTATACGAAATGGATATCAAAATTATCCTGAGTAACACGTATCATTTGTATCTGCGGCCGGGTGAAAATCTGATCGATAAAGCGGGCGGACTGCACAGCTTTATGAATTGGCAAAACAACATTTTAACTGACAGCGGCGGATTTCAGATATTTAGTTTAAGCAAACTCAGAAAAATTACGGACGAAGGAGTTTATTTCAATTCGCATATCGATGGTTCCAAACATTTTCTGACCCCTGAAAAAGTAATGGAAGTAGAACAAAAGCTGGGTGCTGACATAGCCATGTGTTTCGATGAATGTGCACCTTATCCCTGTACTTATGAAGAAGCGGAAACAGCAGTAAAAAGAACCACACAATGGGCACGGAGATGTAAAGAAGTACACTGCCGGCATGATCAGGCTTTATTTGGTATCATCCAGGGCAATGTTTTTCCTGATTTACGGCAAAGGAGCGCAAAAGATCTGGTAGAAATGGATTTCCCGGGTTATGCCATCGGCGGGCTGAGCGTTGGAGAGAGTAAGGAAGAAATGTATCATATGCTTGATTTGACTCATACACTGCTGCCCCTTGATAAACCGCGGTATTTAATGGGCGTGGGTACTCCGGAAGATTTGCTGGAAGGTGTACGCAGGGGGGTGGATATGTTTGATTGTGTCCTGCCCACCAGATTAGCCAGACATGGCACAGCTTATACAAGAAGGGGCAAGATAACAGTCAGAAATGCTGCTTTTGCAGAGGACTTTTCTCCTATTGATACTGACTGTAACTGCTATGTGTGTAATCATTACAGCCGTGCGTATATAAGACATTTGCTAAAAGCAGGAGAGATTTTGGCTTTGAGGCTCTTAAGCTATCATAATGTGTATTTTTTGGCTAAATTAATGGAAAATATAAGAAAGGCCATCCAGGAAGAAGATTTCTCTGGATATTACAACAGATTTATGGAGTATTACCAGATTTAATAAAAAAGGATTTTGTGGGTCAATAGCGAAACTAAATAAAGTTTAAACAAAAATAAGGAGTTGTGAATGAATGAATAATGAATGGATTACTTTGGTGCTTTATTTCGGGGTTTTTATCGCGATATTCTATTTCTTTATCATTATGCCCCGCAAGAAACAAGAAAAACAGCATGGTAATTTTTTATCAGAATTGAAAAAAGGAATGAAGGTAACGACAATAGGCGGAATGCGCGGTGAAGTCGTACGGGTGAAAGAAGATACTGTTATTTTAAGAGTAAGTGAGAATACTGAAGTTGAGTTTATCAAAAAGGCAATTGCCTATGAGGACAAAGTAAACTAATGGTAACCCTGTCAGAGATCAAGTCCAATAAGTTAATTACCGATTTAATAGCCAGAGGTAATAAACATTTGGAGATGATTGGGTTTACGGATCACGGAAGAATCCATCTGGCAATCGTGAGCCAATTGTCCGCTGAGATTCTTCACAAACTGGGTTATGATAAAAAACTATGTGATCTGGCAGAAATCGCAGGTTATTTGCATGACCTGGGAAATGTAATCAATCGCGAGGGCCATAGCCAAAGCGGTGCGCTGATCGCCATGGAGATACTGAAAAGAATGGGCATGCCGGCAAGTGATATTGCGATCATTACTGCAGCCATCGGAAATCACGACGAAGGCAGCGGACATCCCATCAGTGAGGTGGCAGCAGCTCTGATTCTGGCGGATAAGTCCCATGTTCATCGTAACCGCGTGAGAAATCCGGATGTCGCTAATTTTGATATTCATGATCGGGTAAATTATGCAGTGGATTCTTCGATTCTTAATATCGATGAAGAAAAGAAAATAATTATGCTTGAAATTTCCATCGATACTGATATTTGCCCGGTTATGGAATATTTTGAAATATTTTTGCACCGGATGTTATTATGCAGCAGAGCGGCCAAATTTTTAGGCTGTGAATTTCAGCTGATGATCAATGGGGTCAAGCTTTTATAATAGATAATTGATAATAGATTAATTGTTGGAAGGAGGATCAATCAGTGCAAAGACAACCTAGTATCGTGGCAGTAATTGCGATCGCTATAACAATTATTTTACTGGGATATTTCACAGCCGAACCGATAGCCAAAAGCATAAATCTTGGTNNCTTGGTCTGGATTTAAGGGGAGGCTTGCGCGTCGTACTTGAAGCCCAGGAGACAGAAGGCAAAGCAATTACTGAAGATACAATAACCAAAGCCCTGGGTATACTACGTACCCGCGTAGACAGTCTGGGCGTAAAAGAAACCACTTTATATCCCCAGGGAAATAACAGAGTTGTTATTGAAATAGCCGGAGAAGATGATCCGGAGGCTGCCGTTGATATTTTAAAGAATGTTGCCCAATTGGAATTCCAGGACGAACAAGGAAATGTATTGGTGACCGGAGAGAACCTGCAGAATGCAGAAGCGCGTATGGATCGGTCCGGTACCGGTAACGCAGAAGTTATACTGGAGTTTGATAAAAAAGGTGCGCAGCTTTTTGCTGAAGCAACCAGGGCCAATGTTGGCAAACCTTTGTTGATCGTCATTGATAATCAGGTCATCAGTGCTCCTAATGTCAATGAACCGATTACCGACGGAAACGCTGTAATACAGGGTAAATTCACCGCGGAAGAGGCGCAGAACCTGGCAGTACAGCTCCGTTCAGGAGCCTTGCCGGTATCTTTTAATGTTTTGGAAAAAAGATCAGTTGGGCCTACATTAGGTGCTGATTCACTGGATAAAAGCCTCAAAGCAGGAATCATTGGTCTTATTGCTGTCTTGATATTTATGCTGGGGTATTATCGTCTGCCAGGTTTGATTGCTGATTTATCGCTGGTAATCTATATGATGCTGGTATTAGGTACCATGTCGCTTTTGGGAGCGGTTCTGACTCTGCCGGGTATTGCTGGTTTGGCTCTCTCGGTTGGTATGGCGGTTGATGCTAATGTTGTGACTTATGAGAGGATCAAGGAGGAACTTCGTTTTGGCAAAACCCTGGGGGCGGCAATTGAGGCAGGGTTTAAACGAGCCTTCTGGGCCATTTTTGACTCAAACCTGACGACACTTATTGCTGCCGGAGTATTGATGTATTTTGGCACCGGACCAATCAAAGGTTTTGCAGTTACTTTATCGATTGGTATCATTGCCAGTGTTCTCCTGGTATTGACTTTCACCCGGTATATGCTGATCTTGTTCTCTAATATAACAAAGGAACCCAAGTTTTATGGGGTTACAGGGGGTGCAGAAGATGCAAATAATTGAGAAACGTAAAATATTTTATATCATTTCATTAATTCTGATTATCCCCGGTGTTATTTCGCTGTTCTCACAAGGCCTGAATTTGGGAATCGACTATAGGGGCGGATCGATCATAAATGTCCGAATCGAAGATAAGGCGCAGGTAAATCCTGCTGATGTAAGAGAAGTGCTGGCAGATGTGAATTTGGAAAAAGCTGAAGTTCAAAAGAGCGGCAATGACTTTTATATCAGGACCAGCGAACTTAATCAGGAGCAAACCAATGAATTGATGGCAACACTAAAAGATAATTTTGAGAAGGTTGAGTTTTTAGGAGCTGAAAGTGTAGGCGCGACGATTGGCAGTGAACTTACCCGCAATGCACTGCTTTCACTGCTTATTGCCGGAATATTGATGCTGATCTATATAACCTATAGATTTGAATGGGCTTATGGAGTAGCAGCAGTCCTGGCGATCCTTCATAATGTTCTGGTGGTATTAGGAATCTTCTCTTTGTTCCAATGGGAAATTTCCAGTTCATTTATAGCTGCTGTTCTCACAATTATCGGTTATACCATTAATGATACGATCATTATTTTTGACCGTATCCGGGAAAATATAAGAATGAAAAGGAAAGAATCCTTTGAACTGCTGCTTAACAAGAGTGTGATGCAGACCTTGAACCGGACTATCAATACCGTACTGACAACCATTTTGCCCTTAATAGCGCTGCTTATGTTTGGCGGAGCTACAATTAAGTTCTTTATGCTGGCAATGCTGATAGGTTTTGTTGTTGGGGCATACACATCCATCTTTATTTCCAGTCCCTTGCTTTATGAAATCAAAAACAAGGCAGCCTGATAAAAGCACTTTGGTATTCGTCCGGTTTTGCCTGTCGGGAAGCGGCAGATCGATTTAAAAATTTAAAATTAAACCAAAACCAAGCCCTGTAATTGATACGTACTCAGGTACGGTGATCATGCAGGGCTTGTTATATGACCAATGAGAACCTTTTATTAAGGTTGGCGCTTCCTTAATCCTTATTGCTTTCTTTATAACTGGTATGGACAAATTCAGTACCATGGAACATATCATAACTATTGTATAGTGTATATCTGTGCCGGACTCATTGACGGCAATAAATCTATGATGGTAAAATAACAAGAATTTACAAGTCTTAAAGGGGTGGAATACTTTTGTTTTTGACCGGAACGATGAAAATCAATAACACAGGTCACCTGGAAATCGGCGGGATCGATGTCTTGCATTTGGTTAAGGATTACGGTTCGCCTTTATGGGTCATCGATGAACAAGGCTTCAGGGATAATTGCCGAAGTTTCCGGGATGCCTTTTTAAATTACGGAGATACAATGGTGTTGTATGCCAGTAAATCATTATGCTGTTTATCCATCTGCCGGATCATTGACGAGGAAGGTCTGGGGCTGGATGTGGTTTCAGGGGGAGAATTATACACTGCACTTCAAGCCGGCTTTCCTGCAGACAGGATTTATTTTCACGGCAACAATAAAAGCCGGGAAGAGCTAAACATGGCTTTAGAAGCAGGTGTTGGCAGGATCGTTGTTGACAATTTTTATGAATTGGAACTTTTAAATAATCTATCCCGGGAAAAAGGGCTGATCACTGATATCTTGCTGCGAATAACACCGGGGGTCGAAGCCCATACCCATGAATATATTAAAACCGGGCAAATCGATTCAAAATTTGGTTTTACACTCACTGACGGGCAGGCCTGGGAAGCAGTAAAAAGGGCATTGCAATGTCCGGGCCTTTTTCTGCAGGGACTGCATTGCCATATTGGCTCCCAAATATTTGAGCCTGAGTCTTTTCAACATACCATTGAACTGATGATAGAGTTTATGAAGAAAATCAAAGCAGAAACCGGTTATGAACTGGCAGAACTGGATCTGGGCGGCGGGTTCGGTATTTATTATGCACCCGGTGACTTACCGCCCACAACAGAAAAATGGGCAGAAGTCATTATTAATCATGTAAAAGCACAAGCAGAGAAAGCCGGGCTCAAAATGCCCCGCGTTATTATAGAGCCCGGGCGGGCATTGATCAGTCCGGCCGGAGTTACATTATATACCATTGGTTCTTCCAAAGAAGTTACCGGGATCAGAAAGTATATAGCGGTGGATGGAGGGATGAATGACAATCCCCGGCCGGCGCTGTATAATGCCAGGCATTCGGCGATAATTGCCAACAAGGCACAGCTGGCAGCTGATGAAACGGTGTCGGTAGCCGGAAAATGCTGTGAATCAGGCGATATGCTGATCTGGGATGTTGCTCTGCCGCAAGCTGAAGCGGGGGATATTTTGGCTGTATTTGCTACCGGCGCTTATACTTATTCAATGTCCAGTAATTACAACCGTCAGCCCCGACCGGCTATGGTCCTGGTCAATCAGGGAAATGCCGATGTTATCATTGAACGCGAGACATATAAAGATCTGATCAGGAATGACAGGATCCCGGGACGGCTCAAAAAATAATGCCATCATTTGTATTTTCTAAAGACTTCATCGATATTAGGAAAAGCGGCAGTCGCCGCTTTCTTTATTTGCGGCAGCTTCTTATTAACGCCGGTCTATTATGATATAATTAAATATCTTACATTGAGGAGACAAACTATTTGGAAATCATTACTTCACATAATTCCCTTGATTTTGACGGCCTGGCAGGTATGGTTGCGGCTGAAAAGCTTTACCCGAAAGCGGTAAAGGTCTTTTCCGGAACGTTATCCCGTAATGTCAAAAATTTTATGGCCTTATATAAAGACCATCTGTTGATCAAACAGCCCCGCGATATTGATTCAGCAGAGGTTAAAAGAATGATTCTGGTGGATACTGCCAATGCCAATCGCCTGGGTTATCTCAAAGATTTGTCATTAAGAAAAGGGATGGATTTTCATATTTATGATCATCACCCGTATGTGGCAGGTGACATTCAGGGCAGTATTACTCATATTCAGCCGGTAGGTGCCGCAACCACCATCCTGGTCGAGATGATCAGGGAAAAACATATTGAGATCAGCACTTTTGAAGCGACGATTATGGCTTTAGGTATTTATGAAGATACCGGCAGCATGTTGTTTACCACAACCACCGCCCGGGATATGGCGGCAGCCGCCTATTTACTGGAGAAAGGTGCCAACCTTTCGGTAGTGGCAAATTTTATGGAAAGGCCCTTTTCCAGTGAGCAACGGGATTTATTGCAGACTTTAATGCAAAATACTCAGAATTACAGTATCGAAAACACCACCATCGTTATTTCCCATGCTGAGTGCAAAGACTTTATACCCGGACTTGACATCATAACCCACCGCTTATTGGAAGTGGAGGATTGTGACGCGGTGTTTACCGTAGCCTCCATGCAGGGCAAGATCCATGTAGTGGGACGCAGTAAAACCGATAATATAAAGGTAAACCAGGTATTAAAGCCTTTGGGCGGACGCGGTCATGAAAAAGCTGCTTCTGCCATGTTAAAAGAGGTGGACTTTACTGATATAACGAAAATCATTCTTGAGGAATCGGGCCGGTCGGCAACGCCTGCTTTATTAGCCGGGGATATCATGACTTCTCCGGTCAAAACAGTTTCCATGAATATCAGCATGGAAGAAGCAGGCAAACTGATGCTCAGGTACGGTCATACCGGTATGCCGGTGATTGATGGGGAAGAGATCGTGGGGGTGATTTCCCTTCGGGATGTGGATAAAGCCATGAAGCATGAGTTGGGGCATGCCCCGGTAAAAGGCTTTATGACCACAGCTGTTTTATCGGTGGATCCAGCTACAAGCCTGGCAGAAGTGCAGAAGATCATGGTGGAAAAAGATATTGGCCGGCTTCCGGTTATTGATAATGGCAAACTGGCAGGTATTATATCAAGAACTGATATCTTGCGATTCCTGCATGGTGATGATTACCCTGAAGATCATGAAATACTTTACAGCAGTGATAATGTCCGTGAAGACAATTTGGCCGGACTGATAAAGAACACCTTGCCCAGAGAGCTGGTGGAAATTTTGGTTCAGGCCGGGGAGACAGCCCAGCAGTTGAATATGAAAGTATACTGTGTCGGAGGCTTTGTCAGAGATCTGTTTTTACGTGTACCTAATTATGATTTGGATTTGGTTGTGGAAGGCAGCGGCGAAACGCTGGCAAAAGAGCTGGCCGGGCGTATACATGGCAGGACAAGAGTCCACGAGAGATTCGGCACCGCTATTATTATTCTGCCGGATGGCAATAAAATAGATGTGGCTACCGCCCGCACAGAGTTTTATGAGTTCCCGGCTGCATTGCCGGAAGTTGAGAAATCCTCCATCCGAGAAGACTTATACAGACGCGATTTTACCATTAATACCCTGGCGATATGCTTAAACCCTGGGAACTTCGGGCAATTGATCGATTATTTCGGCGGCCGTCAGGATATAGAAAATGGCTGCATCCGCATACTTTATAATTTGTCCTTTGTTGAAGATCCAACCAGGATCCTCAGGGCGATTCGATTTGAACAGCGGTATAATTTCAAGATAGAATCGGATACCCTGCGTTTTGCCCAGGATGCTATTGCCAGAAGACTTTTAAGGAAACTGTCTTACAAGCGGATACTCCAGGAACTTATGCTTATATTAAGTGAACGAAATCCATTGCCGGCCTTAACCAGAATGGGTGAAATAGGAGTCTGGCAGTATATCTTGCCGGAAGTGGATCTGGACAAATTAAACTATACCCGATTGAAAAGGGTTCCGATAGTAAGCGGTTGGGCAGCGGAACATTTTTCTCACCGGGAAGTCAAAAACTGGCTTATCTATCTTGTGATCATTCTGGAAGGACTCTCCCAAGAATCAGTCAGTAAAGTAAGCACACGATATAAATTCGATAGATATACCGTAAGACTTATAGAAGAAGCAAGAGAGGCCAGCCAGTTGGCAGCCAGCATTGACAGCGGGGGACAAAAGGATTTTAGTGATATCGATACCATTGCCGCCGGTTATTGCAATGAAACGCTATTATATTTGCTGCTTTGCCTGAATACTGAAAAGGGCTGGCAATTTACTGTTGACTATTTACAAGCCAAGGAGTCTGTGAAAGTTGAAACTACCGGTTATGATCTAAAAGCCATGGGAATAAAACCGGGACCAATTTACAGCAGGATCCTGAGTGAATTATATCGTTTAAGGTTAAACGGGATCATTACTTCCAAAGAGAAGGAAATTGTTTTTATACATAGGTTATTAAAGGAGGATTCAGTTTAAATTGCAGCAGATAGCAGAAATTTTGATTTGGCTGCCGGCTATATTGATCGGACTAACCTTCCATGAGTATGCCCATGGAAGGGTGGCTTATATTTTGGGTGACGATACTGCTTATCTTCAGGGGAGACTCACCTTGAATCCTTTACCCCATATTGATTGGCTGGGATTTTTTATGCTGATTATTGCACATTTTGGCTGGGCCAAACCGGTGCAGGTAAACCCCGTGAATTTTAACCGAAATATCACCATGAAGCAGGGGATGATGCTGGTTTCGCTGGCGGGACCTGCCATGAATCTATTACTGGCTTTGGCGGGCATGATCGCATTACGAATCTTAGTTCCGTTGCAGGATAATGTATGGGCAGGCTATGTACTCGCGCTTTTGATCCCTTTGATACAGATCAACCTGATTTTGGCAGCATTCAATCTGATCCCGGTTCCCCCCCTGGACGGATCAAAAATTCTGGCTGGTTTGTTGCCGGACGCTGGGACACGATTGATGTATTCCCTGGAACAATACGGACCAATCCTACTTTTGCTGCTTATTATCACCGGGGTGACCGGAAAGATATTATTGCCGCTGGTAACCATACTGTACAACCTGTTATTTAATATTGTGTTTTAAGGAGAAGCCTGATGGATTATGTGGTAGAATTGGATTCTTTTCACGGACCTCTTGACCTGCTGCTATATCTGATCAATGAAAATCAAATCGACATCTATGATATTCCTATCGCCGCGATCACCGATCAATACATGGAATATTTAAGCATCACCGGTGACTTTGATTTGGAAAAGCTGGGTGACTTTTTGATCATGGCTACATATTTGCTGGCTTTGAAAACCCAAATGATGCTGCCCAGGCATGCGGAAGATGAAGAAGAGTTGACAGAAGAGCAAGATCCGCGTACCGAGCTGGTTCAGAGGCTGTTATATTATCGGAAATTTAAAATGGCAGCAGAGAAACTGGAGGAGCTAAAAGACGGAAAAATCCGGCGGTATTTTTTCCGCGAGGATGATACCAGGTTCTCACCGCCTGGCGAGTTAACTGCCAATATAAACATATTAACAGAATTATTTTATAATTTGTTAAAGAAAGCCCAGCAGATCCCTCGGGTAGAAATTCCCCAGGATGATATTGACGTAGGGGAGAAAATGAAAGAAATCCTGGCTGTGGTACGAAAACATCGTCAGGGAATATTTTTTAAGGATTTTTTAAGTGGTATGATAAACAAGAGGGAATTGGCAGCTTCATTTTTAGCTTTATTGGAACTAATGCGTTTACAAAAAGTACAAGCAGTACAGGAAAATGAATTTGGCAGTATTAAATTATTTTTAGGCGGGCGGCATAAAAATGTTAATGCGGGATGAAATTAAAGGGGCCATCGAAGCGATTCTATTTGTTCGTACCGGTCGGGTTGGTCTGGATGAAATAATCGATATATTGGAAGTACCCTTGTTTGATGTCATCGATATCATGCAGGAAATCATGGCGGAATATAATGTTCCCGGTAAAGGCCTGATGATCAAGGAAGTGAATGATGGTTATGTAATGTGCAGCAATCCTGAGTACTCAGATTATCTGGTCAAAATGGCCGAACCGCAGAAAAAACGTCTCACTCCTGCGGCTATGGAAACTCTGGCTATCATTGCCTATTCTCAGCCCATCACCCGGGCTGAGATCGAAAGGATTCGGGGTGTTAAATCGGAACGTATTATTGCTAATCTGCTGGAAAAAAATCTGATTGCAGAAGCGGGAATAAAGGCAGTTTTAGGACGGCCAACACTATATGAGACTACGGAAGAATTTCTTAGAGTATTTGGCCTGGTAAGTTTAAAAGATTTGCCGCCGCTGGAGGAGGGTTTGGATGTCGTATGATTCTCTGGAAGAAGAAATAAAGGTCAAAGCAGGGCAGGCCAAAAAACTGGCCAGATATATGAGCAGCACCGAAGATTTGGTAGAACAGCAGATTTTAAAGGCTCAGGAAAGAGGAGAATTCGATAATTTAAGCTGCGCCGGCAAAAAGCTGAACCTGGAAGAGAATCCTTTACAGCCGCCGGAGTTGAGAATGCCATACAAAATTTTAAAAGATAATGGATTTGCACCGTTTTGGATTGAGTTAGGCAAAGAAATTGACCAGGATTTTATAAACCTGAACAAAGAGCTGGAGTTATTCAAAAAATACAGCGCTATTTATTACGGCAGTAAAAAACACAGTGAAAATACACGGAAAAGATATGAAAGCCGCAAAGAACATTTTTATTTCGAAAGACGTATGGATCTGGAGAAAATCAGCAGGAAAATCATTGACTATAATTTAGCCTGTCCTACCTTCCGTCTTGGAAGATCCAATATCATCGTAGAAGATGAGATCAATAAAATCAAAACCACCATAGAGAGTTTTATCCAGGAACTTAATCCTGAACAAAAGTAAATTTGCATAAGCCTGATTTAGCTGGGAACAATATGGAAAAACGGGAGATATGACCATGTGGGTTCTGGTAAGCGTAATCGGGCTTATTTTTTTGTTCAGCTATTTTATTTTTGCCCGTCTCAGTTTCAAGTTGACCCTGAATAGAAATGAAACAGGCCTGTCATTTACAATGCAAGCCTTTACCTACCTGAGCCCTCACTGCAGATATCTGGAATATTACTATGAAAACCTTGATGTTGATATAATTCCTGCTCTTGACAGGGCGGCAACCTTTTCTGACAGATTGAAAAGAAGATCCAGACATGATGATGTAAAAGCATATCTGATCCGCCTGGGATTTCATGATTACCGCACTTTTATCAAGACATTTTTCCGTTATGCCATCGTTGAAGAAATGAACTGGGAGAGTAAGATCGGATTGCAGGATGCAATGTATACGGGAATCTTTACTGGTGTTTTGTGGGCAATAAAGGGAATCTTCTCCAGTATGATCAGTATAAACAGCCGGATGCAGCATTTACACCTTAAAGTGGATCCGGTTTATAGTCAGGAAATTTTCACGACCATTCTGCATTGCATAATTAAAATACGAATCGTACATATTATTTTTATAGCAGTCTACATACTATTTATAATTGTCAGGGGGTATATAAATGGATACAGACCAGGAAAAACAAAGCCATCCTATCGAGGGTCTTATGAAAACAGCTATGCAAAGTATTAAGGAAATGGTTGATGTGACTACAGTAGTAGGCGATGCGGTGGAAACCAATGATGGCAGTGTGATCATTCCCATTTCCCAGGTGGCCTTTGGGTTTGGCGCCGGAGGCGGAGAATATGATATCAACAAGCCCGACAGCAAGGACAGCAAGAATGGAAATCTTCCCTTTGCCGGCGGCAGCGGTGCTGGCGTATCAGTTAAACCAGTGGGATTTTTGGTTGTTAGAATGAACGATGTAAGGCTAATATCGGTTACCGGCAATCCTTTGGCTGAAAGGGTTGTGGATATTGCTCCTCAGATCATCGATAAAATCGAGCATATTATGCAGAAAAACCGGCATCACAGCCGGATGGAAGAAACCTTTGAATAGATAAAGCCGTTATTTCACAGACAAAAAGCTCCATGTTCTAATTTGCACGGGCATATCATACCCTCTTAAAAAGTGCAGTGGGAGGGATGGTATGCTTAATGTTATCTGGCTGTTATTGTTGGCTTCCGGTATCGTTATTGCGGCTATTAACGGTAATATTGAAGTGGTAACTGAAGCAGCGCTGTCGGCAGCCCAGGGAGCCGTTAAAGTCTGCTTTGATTTGATTGGTGTCATGGCTTTATGGCTGGGTATTATGAAAATCGCTGAGCAGGGGGGCTTAATAGCCGCATTAGCGAAATTGGTAAGACCTGTCATGATCAGGTTGTTTCCCAGTGTTCCACCCAAACATCCTGCCATGGGGGCGATTATTCTTAATATCAGCGCCAATGTGCTGGGATTGGGAAATGCAGCTACACCAATGGGCCTGAAAGCCATGCAGGAATTACAGCTGCTCAATAAAGGCTCCGAAGAAGCATCAGAAGCCATGTGCACATTTCTGGCTTTAAATACTTCCTGTGTTACCTTGATACCTGCTACGATAATCGGGGTAAGATTATCTTTTGGTTCAGCAAACCCCACCGAAATTGTCGGTCCATGCATATTTGCCACTTCCACCGCCATGGTTATAGCCATGTCCCTGGATTGGTGGTTCCGGAAAAAAAGCCGCTGGGGAGTGAAGGGTTAAATGCTGTTAAGCGCACTGACCGTTATATCCCGGTGGGCAATTCCGCTTTTGCTGCTCCTGATTCCCTTATATGGATTCTTCAAAAAGGTACCGGTTTACGAAGCCTTTGTAGCCGGTGCTGAAGAGGGTTTCAGCACCGCCGTTAAAATCATTCCCTTTTTAGCCGGTATGATGATCGCGATTTCTGTGTTCCGGGCTTCAGGTGCGATGGATTATCTGGCCTTGCTTTTGGACCCTTTAACCACGAAGATCGGCGCACCATCTGAGATCTTGCCGCTGGCTATCATGCGGCCGCTGTCTGGAAGCGGGGTTTTAGGCATGGCCACCGAATTAATGAGGATTTACGGTCCGGAGTCTTTTATCGGCAGAATGGCATCAGTGATGCAAGGCACCACGGATACGACTTTTTTTGTTTTGACGGTTTATTTTGGCTCCGTGGGTATAAAAAAATACCGCTATGCAGTAATAACCGGATTGACTGCTGACATCACCGGATTTCTTGCTTCATTATATATATGTAATCTGTTATTTCGATAATTTTTTGCATATATTCTCATACAATTTTTCTCATTCAATTTGATTCCTATTAAACTAGTGATATAATTCTAAAAGATTATAGCTTTTTGTTTGATCGTGCTGAATTTTTGAGCACGATTATTTTAATAACTATTTTTGACAGGGAGGTTGGCCATTGCTGATTGAAAAGAAGATAACTGATTTTTTAGAGGATCTGGCATCAGACTTGCCGGCTCCTGGAGGCGGCGGGGCAGCAGCACTGGCAGGAGCCATGGGGGCCTGCTTGATTTCCATGGTTGCCCGGCTGACGATCGGGAAAAAAGGGTATGAAGCAGTCGAAGTTCAAATGCGGGATATACTCAGTCGCAGTGACCAGCTTTACCAGCAGCTCACTGTGCAGGTCGATGAAGATGCGGCAGCATTTAACGAAGTTATTGCCGCCATGAAATTGCCCAAAGCAAATGAAACCGAAGCTGGCATAAGGACAGAAGCAATGCAGAAAAGTTTCCGCCGGGCAGCGGAGGTACCATACAAGGCAGCTGTTAACTGTAAGGAAGTTCTCGATTTGGCAGCGGAGATCGCCAGCGGATGTAATACCAATGTGAGCAGTGATGTAGGTGTTGCAGCAGAGCTTGCATGGGCAGGTCTGCAAAGCTCACTGCTTAATGTTAAAATCAATTTGCCTTACCTCAAAGATGAAGAGTATGTATTAAGTATGCGCAGACAGCTGGCATTTTTGATTGAATCAGCCGGAACATCTAAAGAAAAGGCTTTAAATGTTGTTTCGCTCCAAATCCAATAAACCAATTAAAAGCAGGAATGTTAAGGGAGTCTAACTCTCTTGCGGATAAAAAATCTAATGATTAGGGGGAATAGAAACAGAATGAAAAGTGATATTGAAATTGCCCAAAGCACAACTATGAAACCGATAATGGAAATTGCAGAAAGTATAGGGCTTGATGCCGATGATATCGAGTTATACGGCAAGTATAAAGCCAAGATATCATTACAGGTATGGGAGCGGCTTAAGGATAAACCATCCGGAAAACTAGTATTGGTGACAGCCATTAATCCAACCCCGGCAGGAGAAGGTAAAACCACCAACACCGTAGGGTTGGGACAAGCATTAAACATTCTGGGTAAGAAAGCCATCATAGCATTAAGAGAACCTTCATTAGGCCCGAGTTTTGGAATTAAGGGAGGGGCTGCCGGCGGCGGCTATTCCCAGGTGGTACCGATGGAGGACATCAACCTTCATTTCACCGGGGATATCCATGCGGTTACCACTGCCCATAATCTATTGGCTGCCATGTTGGACAACCATATCCACCAGGGGAATGAATTGAATATTGATCCCAGAAGGATCGTATGGCGCCGGGTGATGGATCTGAATGAAAGAGCCCTGCGTAACATAGTGATCGGTCTGGGGGGGAGAATCAACGGGGTACCGCGTGAATCAGGATTTGATATTTCCGTGGCCTCGGAAGTAATGGCCTGTTTATGTCTTGCTACTGATCTAATGGATTTAAAAGCCAGATTCAAACGAATCGTGGTTGCCTATACCTATGACGGCAAACCCGTAACCGCAGATGACTTAAAAGCCGCCGGTTCAATGACCCTGATTATGAAAGATGCTATTAAACCGAACCTGGTGCAGACGCTGGAAAATACTCCTGCCTTTGTCCATGGCGGACCTTTTGCCAATATCGCCCATGGTGCCAATAGTATAATGGCTACGCAAATCGGTTTGAAATTAGCCGATTACATGGTAACAGAAGCGGGATTCGGTGCTGATCTGGGAGCAGAGAAGTTTTTTGATATTGTCTGCCGCTTCGGTAATTTGAAACCAAATGCTGTTGTCCTGGTAGCTACCGTAAGGGCTCTGAAAAACCATGGCGGAGTCGCCAAAGAGCATTTGAGCGAAATCAACATGCCTGCTTTGGAAAAAGGCATTGAAAACCTGGAGAAACAACTGGAAAACATCAATAAATACGGCTTGCCGGTGGTTGTATCTCTCAATGAGTTCCCGGGCGATACACCGGAAGAAATTAATTTGATCAAACAAAAATGTGCAGCATTGGGTGCCAGAGTGGCTTTATCACAAGTTTGGGCCAAAGGCGGTGCAGGCGGACTGGAGTTAGCAGAACAGGTCATCGCCGCAGCTGAATCACCCAGCCAATTCAAGCCCCTTTACGAATTGGAACTGCCACTCAAGCAAAAAATTGAAACAGTCTGCCGTGAAATCTACGGAGCTGACGGAGTCAATTATTCGGCTGCTGCCGACGAAATGCTCAGCAAATACGAAGAACTGGGCTACGGAAATCTTCCGGTATGTTGTGCCAAGA
Source organism: Syntrophomonas sp. UBA1368 (assembly GCA_002305965.1). Classification (GTDB taxonomy): domain Bacteria; phylum Bacillota; class Syntrophomonadia; order Syntrophomonadales; family Syntrophomonadaceae; genus UBA1368. Next base: position 28,203 of record DBRM01000071.1, on the reverse strand, counting down.
CCCAATACTCTCTTTCAGATAACCCTGATTTGAAAGGAAGACCCCGCGGTTTCAAAGTGGAGATCGGAGAGGTAAGACTTTCTGCCGGAGCAGGATTTATCGTGCCATTGACCGGTTCCATCATGACCATGCCCGGTTTAGGCAAAACCCCGGCGGCAGAAAAAATAGACATCAAAGCGGACGGAGAGATTGTAGGTTTATTCTAAATAAAAAATCCGGCCTTTTGGCCGGTTTTTTTNNCCCCGCATGGTCATGCACATGTGTTCAGCGGAAATCACTACTCCAACCCCCCAGGGATTCAATGTGTCATTGATACAGTCAGCGATTTGGGAAGTGAGCCTTTCCTGGAGCTGGGGTCTTTTACAGTAAACTTCAGCGACCCTGGCCAGCTTGCTGATACCGACGACTTTCCCACCCTTGGGGATATAAGCAATATGGGCAGTGCCGTAAAAGGGCAGCAGATGATGTTCGCACATAGAGTAAATAGGTATATCTTTGACCAGGACCAATTCATCATGGTATTCAGTGAAGGATACCTGCAGTTGATCGCGGGGATCTTCTTCCATACCGGAAAAAATTTCGGTGTACATACTGGCAACTCTTCGGGGAGTGTTTAATAAACCTTCCCGCCTAGGATCTTCTCCGATCGCTTCCAGGATCATTTTTACAGCCTGCTCGATTTTATCTTTATCGATGTTTTTTTGCATAATTTCCTCCATAATTTAAATCTAACTACTAATACGGTTAAATGCCGTACTTTTCCTGCAAAATTTGCCGGTATTTCCTGCGGTAATCATTTTCCTCCTTACAGGCTGCTTTCTCCAATTCAAACAGATCCATAAGAAGCAGAAGGTCAAAACCGGGGTTTATCAATGCCCGGCCGCGTAACTCAATTTGTTCACGGTTGACCAATTGCTGGTGCCAGGAAGAAGGAAAAGCGGAAGCACCATGCAGGGCTCCGCATAAAGATCCTGTCATCGCCGCAATGGTATCCGTATCTCCGCCGCCGTTGACAGCAGTAAGGACCGCACTCTCAGGATCATTGGCATGTTTGATAAACAAATAAAGACTGAACAGTACCGAACCAAGTGCAAAAGCATGATTGTGCCTGCAATCAGGATCATTGCTCATGGCAGCAGCCCACCTGTCCATGTGCGCGATTGCTTCATCCTGACTTCTGTCCAGCAGGCTGTGCAGCATATCCATGGATTTTGAAACCTGATCAACAGTAGAATCTTCCCATACAATGGAGGGATAATCAAGTGACAAACGCTTTTCAAGACTGCCAACCAATACAGTCAGTTCGGCAAGTAACTCGCTGTAATCGATATGGCAGGGGTCATGATCAATGGCGTATGC
>DBRM01000071.1:0-26770 GCA_002305965.1 Syntrophomonas sp. UBA1368 | reverse complement strand
ATAAGGTTTGCCTTGTTTAAGATTCCTGACTGCCGTTTTAAATCCCGGGCCAACCCCCCTGAACAGACCCAGTGAAGCCTGTCCTGGATAAGAAGCCATTTTGAGGTAGGCGGCAGCGATATAATCTATATCAATCTTTTTGCATTTGATAAGGCAATCAGCTATGATCAAGGCTTGCTGCGTATCATCACTGTAAAGTCCCGGTAAAGGCAAACGGGCAATAAATCGCTGCAGCGCATTAATACTTCTTTCGTCATCTGCCTGCTCAATCAGTTTATCCATCAATGAAGCAGTATTGAAGTCATTTATATAACCGAAATAACTGCGGATTTGTTCAGCATTTAACCCTTCGGTTATAACTCCTAAAGCATCCCCAAGAGCCAGGCCGGTCATTGCACCTAGTGCCCTGTCCTCGAGCTTCATACATATACCCCCGTCAAACATCAGATGGCAGGAAATCGACCATATTGTTATATTATCAGTAACAAAGGAAAGGATAAAGTTAATAAATAGAGAAATATAGGTAAACAAAGAATAAACCGGCTGAGCAAAGGAAGGATAAAACGTTGAGATTGGCGAAATATCTGGCCGGACAAGGTGTCGCATCACGTCGTAAAAGCGAGGAACTGATTGCTGAAGGCCGTGTATCTGTCAATGGAAATATAATAAAAGAACAAGGCTTCAAAATCGATCCCCTGCAGGACAAGGTCGAGGTTGACGGACATATGCTGCAGACTGCGGATAAGGTGTATCTCCTGTTATATAAGCCGGCAGGTTACATCAGCAGTGTCAGCGATCCCTGGGGACGGCCGGTAGTAACTGATCTGATCAAAGAAGAAAAAAACCGCAGGATATATCCGGTAGGCCGGCTGGATCTCGATACAGAAGGTTTGCTGCTCATGACCAATGACGGGGACTTTGCCAATATCATTATTCATCCCCGCTATAAAATGGATAAAAAATATGAAGCGCTGGTTCAGGGCAAGGTAACCAAAGATGCCATTAAGCAATTGCAAAAGGGGATTTTATTGGAAGATGGAATGACCGCTCCGGCTGGAGTTCATGTATTAAAACATAGCAGTGATAAAACCTTGTTGGAAGTGATCATTCATGAGGGGAGAAAAAGACAAGTACGGAGAATGCTGGAGGCAGTAGGACATCCGGTCATTCATCTGAAAAGAACGGAGGTAGGCTTTTTAACGCTTAAAGGCCTTAAGGACGGGGAATATCGTTATTTAAACAGCCAGGAAGTAAAAAAATTGATTATGATATCGCAGAATACACCCAATCCGTAACGGAAAAACACTTAAGGCGCATTTTAAATAAAGAACTGCTGATCATTATTTCGTATTTTATACCTTTACCAGGAGGGGAGAGAGCATAATGGATAAAATTCGGATGCGGGTAAGGTTTGATTATGTAGGAAGAGAGAAAAATGGGATACTGTTCTTTGGTTCCAAAACCAGTGAAGAAATGGCGGAAGAAATCAGACAGCAGCAAGCTGCGCTATTTCGAAACATACCTATCCAGGGGATTCTCATCGAAGAAATCGATATGGGCCAGGAAGTATATTCTGTTACCGATGATGTTACCGGGAAATCAACTACATATGCACCGATAACGATTTCTTTTTATGCAGATTCCATTGCAGATGCCATCAAATTTTCCATGAAAGAAGAATTCCGCACCATCGAAACCATTGCTCCGGAGACACTGGAGATAAAAAAGGCGGATATCGACAGGATCATATTAAAAGCCAATGAAGGATTATCCAATTATAAGAGCTATATACAGAGGAAAATTGATCATTGGAAATAGAAGGCAGTATTTGAGGACCGGATATTTATTTTAGTTTGGATGAAGCCGCGTTTGGTTTCAGGCTCAAGGATATTATGGCAGCTCCGGGCATAAGATAGAAGAGAAAGATGCCGGGAGGTGCAGAAGAAGTCTTGAAAAAACTGATTGATAAAATAGAAAGAATCATGATCAGGATAATTGTGCTGGGGATGGTCCTGTTGGTGGTGATCCAGGGCCTGATGGTCCATGAACCTGCCCGCCTTTATTTGAGCTGGGCAGAACGGATGGAAGGACAAAGCCTGGAATACCCGGTGGCAGGCAGCCAGGAAGCTACGGAAAACCAGCCGGTTGCTATCGATTCTCCCCAGGCCGTTATGACTTTAACAATTCAGCAATTCTCATCGCTTCCCCAGGCAAAAATATTGATTAATGATCAGCAATGGGCATCTTTTGACCAAAAGGAAATGGAAATTCCCTTAATGGCTGGTGATATAGTTGAAATCGATTGTACTGCCTATGATTTTCCGGTTGAATTTGCCATCAAGGCAGCTTCGGAGAATATGGCCTGGCCGGAACCGGGTAAAACATATTCTGCCAATCAGAGCATAGTAATGATTGGTAAAGTTATAGTAAAATAAGACTATCTATAAACCAAAGGTGGTATGGCAGTTGGAAATCGGCAGTAAAGTGGTAGCGACCGCTGCAATCAAAATGGCGCTGACAACCTCCAGGCAGGAGGAAGGCAGCCTGAAGAAATTTTTATGGGAAAATGCTCAGGTCAGGGCAGTGGCGGTTGATTACGGGGGAGAATTTATTGGCTCAGTAGGCAAGATCGTCGAAAGATCAGTAGTCGCTGCCAAAAGAGAAGGTGTAATTAAAGAAACCCATGCGGATGAGGGAGCAGTTGCAGGTGCTGCCCGGGAAGCATTAGCCCAGATCATGCCCAAAGCCCTGGGTCTGAACGTAGGAGGCAAAATCGGTATTGCCCGCCACCAGGACCATATCAGTGTTGCAATATTTATGGGGATTGGACTCTTACATTTGGATGAAGTCGCCATTGGTCTTGGCCATAGAGCCGTTTCTGACTGAAAAAGGAGAATACCATGTTAGTAAGAGGTATCCGGGGTGCGATAACAGTAGAGGCTGACAACAAGGAACTGGTCATTGAAGCAACTGCTGAGTTATTAAAAAGAATCCAGCTGGAAAACCAATTTGAGACAGAAGACATTGTCAGTGTGTTTTTATCAGTTACCAATGATATCAAATCTGCTTTCCCCGCTGAAGCCCGGCGGTTATTAGACTGGGAAACAGTTCCTCTCATGTGTTTCCAGGAGATTGATGTACAGGGGGCCTTGCCTTTATGCATCAGGGCAATGGTACATGTCAACTGTGACAAAAAGCCCGACGAAATCAAACATATCTATCTTAAAAAAGCCCAAATCTTAAGAAAAGACCTGGCTGAAAAAATGCAGCAATAATTACTCGCCCATGATCTTTACGATGACTCTTTTGCGCCGCTGCCCGTCGAATTCAGCATAAAACACTTCCTGCCAGGGACCCAGATCCAACTTTCCCTCAGTTACCGGCAATATCACCTGATGGTGCAGCAACAGACTTTTTAGATGCGCATCACCATTATCTTCGCCGGTCCGGTGGTGCAGATAATCCGGACCAAATGGTGCCAGCTGTTCCAGCATATTATCCAGGTCTTTGATGATGCCTCTTTCGTTATCATTGACATAGATCCCCGCAGTGATATGCATAGCACTTACAAGTACCATGCCTTCTTTAATCCCGCTTCTGTATAAAATCTCTTTTATCTGCTCCGTAATACGAATATATTCCTTTTTTTCAGCCGTATTAAACCATAAATATTCAGTAAAAAATTTCAATTTGCTTAACCTCCTTGCCTATTCTGGTTATTTATATAAATTGTAAACGCAGATAAAGTTATTATACAATGATGATTGGTTACCTGGTGAATAAACAGATTGATTTACGGTATTCTGCAAACCGGCAAGATCAGATAATTGGTATAGAAATCCGTTTTGAATTTTTTGAAAATAACAAGTAGAAACGATAAAATGTGATAAAATGAACCTAAATAACATGTCATAAGTGCATGTCATCAAAAAAGGGGAGGCGGGACGTTTGTTAAGTATTAAAAGAAGAAGGTATGTCACAATTGTAGCTTTGATCGTTGCGCTGTCTATGTTGGCTGTAGGGTGCGGCGGAGCTGCAGACAAAGGGGCGGATTCAGACAAAGAACCAGCAGCAGATGTAATCAAAATTGGTGTTTATGAACCTTTGACGGGAACCAATGCTGCCGGCGGCCAAATGACCGTAGAAGGTATTAAACTGGCCAATCAGCTGTATCCTGAAGTTTTAGGCAAGAAGGTTGAACTGGTTGTTGTTGACAACAAATCAGAAAAACAGGAAGCTGCCAATGCGGTAGAAAGACTGATCAGTAAAGAAAAGGTTAATGTGATCATTGGCAGTTATGGAAGTTCGTTATCAATGGCCGGCGGACCGGTTGCCCTTGATGCAAAAGTTCCGGTGATTGGATGCTCACCAACCAATCCGGCTGTTACTCTGGACAATGATTACTATTTCCGGGTCTGCTTTATCGATCCCTTCCAGGGGACTGTTATGTCCAACTATGCAACAGGTACTCTGGGAGCTAAAACAGCTGCCATTATTCAGGACGTACAACAGGATTATTCTGTGGGATTAAGCAGCTATTTTGAAAAAGCTTTCAAAGCTACCAATGGGGATGCATCTATCGTAGCAAAAGTCAATTACAACACCGGAGACAAAGATTTTTCCGCTCAGCTTACGGAAGTTAAATCCAAGAATCCTGATGTTATATTTGCACCGGGGAACTTCCTGGAATGCGGCATTTTAGTTGCCAAAGCCAGAGAATTAGGAATCACTGTACCTATTCTGGGCGGTGACACCTGGGAAGCGGAAGAATTCCTGAATCAAGTGACCCAGTATAAAGATATTTATTTCAGCACCCATTTTACAGCTGAAGAACCGGTTACAGAAGTATCAACTACTTTCCTGGATGAGTTCAAAAAAGCCTATCCCGACAAGGAAGTCAATGCATTTGCAGCATTGGGATTTGACACTTATATCTTAGCCCTTGATGCTATGGAAAAAGCCGGATCAGCTGACAGTGTTGCCATCAGAGATGCGCTGGCAGCAACCAAAGACTTCAAAGGCGCAACCGGGATCATCACCCTGGATGAAAACGGGGATGCCACGAAGACTGCTGTTATCAAGAAAGTTATGGATGGCAAGTTCGTTTACGAAGCCAAGGTCGATCCTAAATAAAACAATCAATTCACTCAATACTCCCCTCCCTTGCAGAGGAGGGGAGTGTTTATTTAAGCACGAATCTATGTAAAGGAAGTGGTAGCAGTTGTCCATGGATATATTTCTCCAGAACGTGGCCAACAGCATTACTTTGGGCAGTCTGTATGCATTGATCGCCATTGGGTATACCATGGTCTACGGGATCATCAGGCTTATCAATTTTGCCCATGCAGATCTATTAATGGTAGCAGCATACATTGCTTTCTATGGCATACTGATATTTACTTTGCCTTGGTATTGGGCCTTTATTCTGGCCATTGTATTGACTACCTTGCTGGGTGTAAGTATTGAAAAAGTAGCTTATCGGCCTTTAAGAAATTCACCGCGGATATCGGTGCTGATTTCGGCGATCGGTGTCTCCTTTCTACTGCAAAATGTAGCCATCGTAGTGATCGGTGCCCGACCAAAACCATTTCCCCGTCCGGAGCAGTTGGTCTGGAATATCAAAGTTGGAGAAATATCATTCCTGTCGCTTACCATACTTATTCCGATCATAACTTTTATATTGCTGATACTGGTCATGTTTATTGTCAAAAGGACCAAAATGGGTATTGCCATGCGGGCTGTATCAAGAGATTTTGAAACCTCCAGCCTCATGTCTGTTGATGTAAACAAAGTTATCAGCACTACTTTTGTAATTGGCTCTGCGCTGGCAGGTGTCGGAGGCATAATGTGGAGCATGCAGTATCCGCAGGTCGATCCGCTGATGGGGTTATTCCCTGGCATAAAGTGTTTTATTGCAGCAGTAATGGGAGGAATCGGCAGTATACCAGGGGCGATGATCGGCGGTTTCGTTTTAGGTATCTGTGAAATAATGATCGTGGCCTTTCTGCCTGGTTTATCAGGTTACAGGGATGCCTTTGCCTTCGTTATACTGATTTTGATTTTATTGTTCAGACCCGGCGGGATCCTGGGCGAGAGCACAGTAGAGAAGGTGTAGCGGATGGACGATAGAAAAAACATTAAATTTATTCTTAATATTGTTCTGTTGTTGATCATCGGCATCTTTTTGTGGTGGGGACAGGATAATCTGTCGGCATTCTATATCAGAATACTCAATCTGTCAGCAATATTTGCGATATTAGGTATCAGTATGAACCTGGTTTTAGGCTTTACCGGCATGTTTTCGTTAGGCCATTCCGGTTTTATGTGTATAGGAGCTTATGTTGCCGCGATTCTTACCATGTCTCCGGCCAGCAAAGAGATCATTTATTTTATGGAACCCATCGTACCAGTGCTGGCAAAGGTGCAATGGCCAATACTGCCGGCCATAATTGCTGCTGGTATCGTCGCTGCTATTTTCGGATTTTTAATTGGGATCCCTGCCTTGCGCTTGCGGGATGATTATCTGGCAATTGCTACATTGGGTTTTGCCGAAATCATACGTATTGTTGTTACCAATACCATTTCAATCACCAATGGTTCTTTAGGCCTGAAGAATATCCCTTCGGTAAAGAGTCTGTGGGTCTATTGGGGTATCGCAATCATCACGATCATAATCCTGAAAAAGATCATCAACAGCAATTGGGGATATGCTTTCAAGGCCATTCGGGACAACGAAATCGCAGCCGAAGCAATGGGCGTCAATATTTTCAGCCATAAAGTCCTATCCTTTACCATTGGTGCTTTTTTTGCAGGCATTGCCGGCGCCTTGATGGCTTTTCTCATTACATCTGTTGACCCCACTATGTTCCGGTTCACATTTACCTTCCAGATCCTGTTGATCGTGGTTCTGGGCGGAATGGGGAGCTTGACCGGGTCAGTCATATCAGCCGTGATCATTACGATTTTGATGGAAGTACTCAGGGTAGTTGAACAGCCTTTCGATTTGTTTGGGCTGCTCCAGATACCAGGACTTCCGGGGATGAGGATGGTTATTTTTGCCATTGGATTGCTTCTGGTTATTCTATTCTACCGTCAGGGGTTGATGGGAACCAGAGAGTTTAATTGGGATTATCTCCTGGATAAAATTCATTCTTTCAAGAAACGGGGGGCTTCAATGTGAAGGAAGCAGTTCTGACCACAGATCATATAAGTATGGAGTTTGGCGGGTTAAGGGCTGTATCTGATTTGCACATGCAGATCTACCCCGATGAAATTATCGGTTTGATTGGTCCCAATGGTGCCGGTAAGACAACGGTATTCAATATGATAACCGGTGTTTATAAACCGGTAGAAGGACAGATCTATTTTGGAAACCAAAATATCACCGGCTTAAATCCTGCAAAAATTACTAAAATGGGGATCGCCAGGACCTTTCAAAATATCCGCTTATTTAACTCAATGACGGTTTTGGAAAACGTAATGATTTCCAAGCATTTACGGAGAAAGACCAATATTGTAGAGGCAATCCTGGGCTTGCCAAAATACAACCGGGAAAGACAAAAACATTACCAGGCATGCATGGATCTGTTAAAAAAGGTCCAGTTGGATGATGTAGCTCATGAAATGGCCACGTCATTGCCTTATGGAAAACAGAGAAGACTGGAGATCGTCAGAGCCCTGGCAACAGAACCGGAACTATTGCTGCTAGATGAACCGGCAGCTGGTATGAATCCGAATGAATCNNCAGGAATTGATGGAGTTTATAACCAGAATCAAAGAAGAATTTAACTTGACAGTCTTGATGATCGAACATCACATGGAAGTAATCATGGGGATCTGCAAACGTATCTATGTACTTGATTACGGAGTCAATATCGCAGAAGGCAGCCCCAGGGAAATACAAAGTGACCAGAAGGTCATTGAGGCTTATTTAGGAGCGGTGGATACGGATGCTTAAAATCGAGGATTTACAGGTTTATTATGGTGGAATTCATGCTTTAAAAGGAATCAACCTGGAAGTACCGGAGAATAAAATCGTTACCCTGGTTGGAGCCAACGGGGCAGGAAAGAGTACGACACTCAGAGCAGTCTGCAATATCGTTCCAACTGCTTCCGGCCGCGTGTTTTTTGATGGAGAAAATATCACCGGCAAATCAACGGTGGACATAACCAGGAAAGGTATCACGCTGGTTCCGGAAGGGCGACGCATCTTTGCCAATTTGACGGTTCACGAAAACCTGCTGATGGGGGCTTTTGCACGCAATGACAAGCAAGAGATCCAGAATGACATCCATAAAATATTTGAGCGTTTTCCCCGCTTAAAAGAAAGGGAAAAGCAAATTGCCGGGACTCTTTCCGGCGGTGAACAGCAGATGCTGGCTATTGGCAGAGCTATCATGTCACGTCCCCGATTGCTGATGATGGATGAACCATCTCTGGGATTGGCTCCTTTATTAGTCAAAGAAGTTTTTAAAATTATAAGGGATATCAATGATCAAGGCATGACGATATTATTGATCGAACAGAATGCCACTGCAGCATTAAAGATAGCAGATTACGGATATGTGATGGAAACCGGCCATATCGTATTGGAAGGGCCGGGACGGGAATTGGCTGAGAAAGAGGAAGTAAAACTGGCCTATTTAGGTAAATCATAAAAAAATTACGCAAAGAAAAAGTCAGAATAAATTGCATGCTATGCAAATTCTGACTTTTGTTATTCTATGAAAGTTGTTATTTGTTTAAATAATCATGATTCATTCCCGCTATTTTATCAACTGGCAAAACAAAAGCTATTCCTTTTCCTGGTTTGCTTAATTCAGTATTATTAAGAATGCTTTCCAGCACAACCTGAGTTTTCTCTTTGGGTATCAATGTTAAAACAATTTCCTTTTCCGGTTCGATTGGAATACCAAATAGCTTTGCTTGCTCATGTATTCCTGTACCCCGGCCAAATATAATGGTTCCTCCTTCAGCACCAGCTTTTTTAGAAACTTCAACTATCTTATCAGCTCTGCCTTTATTAACAATTGTGACTATTAAATCATATAATATGCCTTCCACTGATTGACCCCCCTTAGTATTAATAACCTTCTGATTGTTCATTCTCATCATTTTGTGTATTTTTGTAAAGTTTATCATAGATAAAACCTAATGTTAATACAGTTAAAACAGGCGCCAGAGCTACCAAGGATATCAAACCGAAGCCTTCCTGCACAGGATCTCGTCCTTCGATTGCTGTTGCTACGCCAATAGCCATTGCCAGTATAAAGGATACTGTCATTGGCCCAGTGGAAACCCCGCCAGAATCAAAAGCAATAGATATAAATGTTTCATCGGTATAACGCATCATGAAAAAAGCCAGTAAATAACCGGGAATCAGGATATAAGCCAATGGAATTCCATATAAAATTCGTGCCATTGCTAAAGCAACTGAAAAGGCTACTCCTAAAGATACACTGTAAAGCAGTATTTTCTGTGGGATATAGCCTCCGGATACCTTTTCTACCTGCTCATTCATGACATGCACTGCAGGCTCAGCTAATATCGCTACAAAACCCAGTAAAAAACCTATGGGGATAAGTACCCAATTAATAGGCGAAGCGCCCAGGATAGTACCCATTTTCTGACCTATAGGCATAAAACCAGCATATACACCCTGTAAAAATATAGCAATACCAAGGAATGTAAGAATAAAACCTTTGATTATATTAAGAAAATCTTCCGACTCCATGTGAAAGACGAACCATTGGTAAAAGCAAACAATAATAAAAATGGGAGCTAAAGCCAGAGCAACTTCTATTAGTATTTGATCAAAACCACTAAAAAAACTTATAATCATCGTCCTAAAATCACCCCCAGCAACATAACTGCCAGAATGGGGCCTACTGATGCAAGGCCGACGAAACCGAAACTTGATCTTCTACCACCGAATGCTCCGGCAACTCCTACCCCCAAGGCTACAATAAAGGGAACTGTAATTGGGCCGGTAGTTACACCTCCTGAATCCATAGCAATCGGAATAAAATCCGGTGGTGAAAAAATTGCCAATAAAAAAACAATTGTATAACTGGCAATTAAAAAATATTTTATATGGATGTTTTTAATGAGTTTATAAAGAGAAAGGGATATGAAAATAGCAACTCCAATGCCAACTGCGCTTATTAATACTAATTTTGTTACATTGCCACCTGACACCAGATCAACTTGAGTAGCAAGTATTTGTACGTCAGGTTCAGCAACAGTAATTGCAAAGCCTAGCAAAAATCCAATAAATAATATAAGCCGAATTTTACCTGTTTTGGGCAGATGATCACCTATCATCTCACCAATTGGGACTATACCAATTTTTGTGCCCAGGAAAAACAGCAGTAAACCTAAGCATACAAAAAATGTACCAAGTAAAAACTGTATTAAGTCTGTCAAAGAAAATTTCAATAATAATTGAATAATGAATATTACTAATGTGATTGGTATTACTGAATAGATTACTTCTAATGCTAATTCTTTGATACGACTCATTAAAAACCTCCTTTTTATTTCTGGGAAAAATAAAAGTATTTATAAATAATTGAATCAGGCAATATATCGAAGGGTTATTGATATAATAATAATAATAGTACAATAAAACACCATATTTCACAAACTTCGAAAATAATCTTCCGAATCTTTAAAGGCAAATCTTTGTTTATTGATAAAAAAAAAGGCCTTGCAAAAGCAAAGCCTGACAGATTGACAAAAAACTATACGGCAGCGGAACTACCTTTGTTCAGGTCTTCATTATTGCGGATCATAAACACGAAAATAGCCCCGAGAAATCCAAAGGTCACCAAACTTAAGATGGTATAGAGCATAGGTGTGTTGTCGGTGGTATAACGTTTGAATAAATAATAAAAAGCACCGAAACTTAATACAGCTGTAGCTAACGTAAATATTATGCCAAGTACAGGTATCTGAGACAGTACCATGCATCCCACCATACCCAGCAGCAGATATAGACCTGGTTTGTCGATGTTGTAATCCGCTATTTTAACAGGTCCGATCACTTCGCCCATTGTGTAAAATTGAACCACGGGGATCCAGGCCAGCCAGGGATTTTCAATATTGCGGCGGCCAGCCAGCGTATATAGGCCCAAAGAAAACAGAACATACATTACTATACAGATAATAAACATAAGTCCCATCAGAGCTCCAAACGCAGCAAAAACTCCAACATCAGAACCAGTCATGTAACCACTCCTTTCAGTTTATATTGATTCTTTCTGTTTTATGTCGAAATATCCTGCTAATTGGGTCTGTTTATGATAAAAAGTTTGTTAACACAGGAAAAATCAGTATGCTATTGCATTCAATCAAGTCGAAATGGTATTCTTTTCTTGTAGTATGGCAGGTAAAATCATTAACCAATAGCAGTATGGCAGGATGGTGGGGAAAAACGACCATAAGTCCATGGGCCAGAATGTTCCGTGGCTTTTTGTATTTCTCATCTTCCCAGAAAGGGATGTTTTTATGATTATTGTAATGGAATCTCAGGCAACTGAGGCGCAAATTGAACAAGTCGGTCAAAAACTAAAGGAGAAAGGCTTCCAGGTCCATTTATCAAAAGGTGTCGAGCGGACCATCATCGGAGCAATAGGTGAGCGTACCCAGGCAACCCAGGATTTAGTGGAAACCTTGCCGGGTGTGGAAAAAGTGGTGCCGATTGCTCAGCCTTTCAAAATGGCGTCAAAGCAATTTAAACCGGAACGCACGGTAATAAAAGTAGGGGATCAGTCCTTTGGCAGCGAACAGTTACAGATCATTGCCGGACCTTGTGCCGTGGAGGGACGGGCAAAATTGATCGAAGTGGCACTGGCAGTGAAAGAAGCCGGGGCCACCATGCTGCGGGGAGGAGCCTTCAAGCCGCGTACTTCACCGTATTCATTCCAGGGAATGGAGATGGAAGGACTGGAAATACTGGCGGAGGCACGGCAGATAACAGGTTTGCCTGTGGTTACGGAAATCATGGATCCAAGGCAAATTGATGAGGTAGCTTCCCTGGTAGATATATTGCAGGTCGGTGCCCGTAATATGCAGAACTTTTTTCTGCTGCGGGAACTGGGAAAGATAAAACGCCCCATTCTCTTGAAAAGAGGCCCGTCGGCCACCATTGAAGAATGGATCATGGCTGCTGAATACATTATTTCCAGCGGCAATCCTGAGGTAATTATGTGCGAACGGGGGATACGTTCCTTCGAACATTACACCCGAAACACGCTGGATTTAAGCGCTGTGCCGGTCATAAAGAATCTGACTCACTTGCCGGTCATCGTAGATCCCAGTCATGGCACCGGCAAATGGAAACTGGTTGAACCTATGTCTATGGCAGCCATCGGAGCTGGTGCGGATGGGCTCATGATCGAAGTACATCAAAATCCCAGCGAAGCTTTATCTGATGGGCCTCAATCCCTGACTCCTGAGAATTTTGCCAAGTTGGTTGGGAAAATCAAAAAATTGCACGCCCTGCTTCATAATGACGGAGAACAATAAGATGCGGCCGGATATCCTGATCGTGGGGGTAGGATTGATCGGCGGTTCGATTGGATTGGCGCTCAAAGGATCATCTGCTGTTAACCGCATTGCCGGAGTCGATAAGGATCAGGCAATGCTGGAAAAGGCTTTGGAATTAGGAGCAATTGATCACGCTGTGACTCTGACAGCGGGGGCGGAAAACGCCGATATTATCATTTTATGCACACCGGTCAATACCTTCCCGGGGATCATCGATGAAATCAAAGATATTTTAAAACCCGGAACCATTCTGACTGATACTGCCAGCACCAAAAAGCAGGTTATGGAATGGTTTACCCGGCTGCAGGAAACCATCCATACCATAGGTGGTCATCCCATGGCCGGAGGAGAGGCCCTGGGGGTCATCAACGCTGATAAATATCTGTTTGAAAATGCAGTTTATGTACTTACTCCATCGGCTGGAACCCCTGCGGAAGCAACTGACAAATTGACCGACATACTAAGTATTCTTGGCGCCAAAATATTGATCATGGAAGCAGGGGACCATGATGAAATCACTGCAGCCATCAGTCATATACCGCATATCGTTGCTTCAGCCCTGGTAGACCTTACCCAGGGTGACAGCGACAAACTTGCCCTGGCTGCAGGCGGATTTCGGGATACAACCCGTATCGCCTCCTCTGATCCTGCATTATGGCAGCAGATTCTTTTTTCCAATAAAAAACCGATTATCGATGGGCTCAATCAAATAATAGAAAACCTTGTCAACTACCGGGATATGCTGGAGGGTGATCATCATGAACAATTATACCGGCAGTTGAAGCGGGCACAGGAAATAAGAAATCAAATACCTCATATGCGTAAAGGACTGCTGCCGGGCTTTGTAGATGTGATCTGCATTGTAGCGGATGAACCGGGTATCATTGGAAAACTGGGGAATATTTTGGGCGCAAAGCAGATCAATATCGTTGATTTGGAAATATTGCACGTACGCGATGGTGATGGCGGTACCATAAGGATCGGAGTACCTTCTTTTGAAAAAGCCTGTATGGCCGTTGAGGCCTTAAAAGAATATGCCATCAAAGCCTGGGTGCGATAAGGAGGAAACTATGGATATTACCCTTAATAAAGCTAAAAGCATAAAAGGAGAAATCATTGTCAGTGCTGACAAATCGATTTCACACCGTACTTTGATCCTGGCTTCTTTGGCCCGGGGGGAAAGCCGGATCAGAAATATATTACAGGCAGAAGATATAAATTCTACTATTAGATGTATGACCCAGCTGGGAATAGATATTAAGCATCAGGATGACTATTTGGTGGTAAAAGGAAAGGGACTTAACGGACTTAAAGAGCCGGAAGCAGTGCTGGACTGCGGCAATTCAGGCACAACCATGCGGCTTTTAAGCGGGCTGCTTTCCGGGCAGAATTTCTTTACCGTTTTAGCCGGGGATGATTCCCTTTCCCGCAGGCCCATGAGCCGGGTCATTGAACCGCTTCAATTGATGGGGGCTGAAATAATCGGACGAGCCGGGAATAGATATCCACCTTTAGCCATCAAAGGGATGTCTCTTAAAGGGATCAGCTATATACCAGACGTTGCCAGTGCCCAGGTCAAATCAGCCATTTTACTGGCCGGCCTTACAGGTAATGGTGATACTTTGATCAGGGAGAAAATTCCCACCCGGGATCATAGTGAAAGAATGCTGGCAGCAATGGGAGCGGATCTATCCATTGATGATGGGGAAATCAAACTGGTGCCTGGCCGGGAATTAGCAGCCCAGGATTTTTTAGTACCTGGTGATATATCCTCGGCAGCCTTCTTCCTGGTCCTGGCTTCCATTGTGCCCGGTTCGGAACTTCTTATCAGGGATGTTGGGATCAATCCGACCCGGGATGGGGTCCTGGCTGTCCTGGAAGAGATGGGGGGCAGTTTTAAAATTGAAAACCAAAGAGTTTTCGGCGGAGAAGTGGTGGCTGATATCCTGGTAAGAAGTGCTGACCTGAAAGACATAACCATCGAAGGGAAAATGATACCACGCCTCATTGATGAATTGCCGGTGCTGGCTGTGGCAATGGCAGCTGCTCAAGGTACTTCCGTGGTAAAGAATGCAGAGGAATTACGGGTCAAAGAAACTGACCGTATTAGAGCTATAGTAGAGGAACTTGCTGGTTTAGGGGTAGAGATCAAGGAAAATCCGGACGGATTCAGTGTAACAGGCAGCCGGGAACTTTTAAAAGGAGGCATTGTAAACAGCCGGGGTGATCATCGTATTGCCATGAGTCTGGCGGTAGCTGCGCAGATTTGTGAGGGGGAAACCACTATTCGCAATGCCCAGGCAGTGAATATTTCCTTTCCGGAGTTCTGGGATCTGCTGGATCAGATTCTGGGGAGATAAAAAGCACAGAAGCGGTGTTTCATATGACCTGGTAAAGGGGACTATTTTGTAATTTAATGGCTGGTTTCACATAGTATCGCATTGTGATAGAATAATATAGAAATAAATCAGGTGGTAAATTCATGAAGATAGCGATTGACGGACCAGCTGGTGCAGGAAAGAGCACTTTGGCCAAAGCACTGGCTCAAAAACTGGGTTTTATATATATTGATACCGGAGCAATGTACCGGGCTGTTACATGGAAAGTTGTAAAAGAAAACATTGACATAGATCTCGAATCAGCAGTCTGTGAACTGGCGAAGAAAACAGAAATACACTTCCAAATAAATTCCCAAACCCAAAAAATATTTTGTGATAACCAAGACATAACCAGTGAGATCCGTTCACCGCAAATCGGTACGCTGGTATCGAAAATCGCTGCTTATCCATCGGTAAGGGAAATAATGGTTAAGCAGCAGCAGGCAATGGCTGAAGCCAGTAATGTGGTGATGGATGGGCGTGATATTGGTGAGATCGTGTTGCCGGATGCTGATTTTAAATTTTTCCTTACTGCTTCAGAGGAGGAGCGTATAAGAAGGCGGACGGAAGAATATAAACAGGCGGGATATGCAGTAACAGCAGAATCGATCCGCGATGATCTGAACCGCAGGGATAGGAGCGATTCCCAAAGACCGGTAGGTGCATTAAAAATACTACGTGATTCGATCATTATTGATACCACCAATTTGACAACAGATGAAGCACTTGCCAAAATGTTAACTGTTATCCAGGGGGAATAATATGGTTTATAATTTTGTCAGAGCAATCGCCAGAATCTTGTTCTTTTTCCTAGGGATAAAACACGAAGGATTACATAATGTACCCGAAGAGGGTGCCCAAATCATAGCCGCCAATCATTTGAGCTTTTACGATCCTATTGTGATAGCGGTGCTCATCAAGCGGCCGATCCACTTTATGGCCAAGGAAGAATTCTTTCGTAACCGGTTATTTGGCAAGTTTATGTCGGCCATCAATGCTTTTCCTGTTAAGCGAGGGTCGGCGGATTTAAAAGCGATAAAAACAGCGATCGCCATTTTGGAAAAAGGTGAGATTTTAGGCATTTTTCCGGAGGGAACCAGAAAGAGCGAAGGTACTGAAGTGGAAGCTCAAACCGGCACGGCATTGATTTCCATGAAAACCGGCACCTCAGTAATCCCGGTGGCTTGTATAGGCACCAAGCACTTTTTGCCTTTTCGTACAGTAAAGGTTGTATTTGGCCAGCCGATAAAATATTATAATGAAAATGAAACCAGAATCAACAGCAAAAAGTTAGATGAATTTAGTCAACAAATCGCAGATGAAATTAATATACTTCGATGCAAATAGAAGGATTTAGGTTCGTAAATACGAATTATTACAATGAAGCAGGTGACAATTTGCAGATTCATATTGTCAAAAATGCCGGATTTTGTGCAGGGGTGAAAAGAGCACTTAAATTGGCTGAAAACAATGCTGATGAATCTGGTATCTGGTACAGTTTAGGACCGCTGGTCCATAATAATGCCGTAATTGATCACTTGAAAGCCAAAGGAATCAATCCGGTCGATAACTTGGAACAAATCACGGAAGAAAATAGTGGTATTATTATAAGGTCACACGGCGTAAGTTCCGATATAATAAAGGCAGCAGAAAGCAAAGGCTGCAAAATAGTTGATGCCACCTGTCCCCTGGTCAGCAAAGTGCATAAAATAGTACAATCTTTGCTGCAGGAACAATATGAAATCTATATATACGGGGATATAAATCATCCTGAAGTAATAGGAATTCTTGGTTGGTGTGATAATAAAGCAACAGTAATAAATCAGCTCCAACAGGTTGAAAATATTGATAAACGACACAAAATTGCCCTTGTGTCTCAAACCACCAAGGATGAAAATAAATTTTATGAGATAGCGCAGGCACTACTGACAAAAGCAGAAGAAATACGAATTTTTAATACGATTTGCTCTGCTACCAGAACAAGAGTGGAACAGACCGTTGAAGTTTGCCGCCAGGTCGATTTGATGCTGGTTATTGGCGATAAACAAAGTTCAAATACTGCCACTCTTACCAAAGAGTGTTTAAGTACCGGCACAAAAACTATTCAGATCGAGAAAGCTGATGATATCGAACCTGAATGGTTTGAGGGAGTATCCAATGCAGGTATTACTGCAGGGGCTTCCACACCGGACTGGATTATTAAGGAGGTATTGGATAGGATGACGGCGTACGAGGAAAAGGAGAACCAGGGACTGAACCAGGCAATGGAAGAACAGGAGATTCAGCAAAATCAGGAGAATGAAAACCCGAATGCCCTGCAACCCGAGGCCATGGAGAACCAGGGGGTTCAAAACAATGAGGAATCTTTCGCCACCATGGAGGCTGAAATGGCAGACATTGCTTCTCCCGGTAAAGGAGATGTGATAAAAGGTACTGTTGTTCAGGTAAAAGACGACGAAGTAATGGTCGATGTTGGCGGGAAATCAGAAGGATTAATTCCACTGAGGGAAATATCCACCCAGGAAGTCAGCTCGGCTAAAGAAGTTGTACAGGTCGGCGACGAAATAGAAGTACTGGTATTGAAATGGGACGATGACGGCAACATTCTGCTGTCCAAGAAGAAAGTCGACAACAAACGGGCTATGGATAAACTGGAGGTCAGTTTCAACGAAGGTCTGACTGTTCCCGGAAAAGTCATTGGCAGTGTAAAAGGCGGTTTGTTAGTTGATATCGGTATAACCAGCTTCCTCCCTGCCTCTCATATTGGCGACGGTTTTGTAAAGAACCTGGACGAATATATCGGCCGGGAAATGGAATTTAAGATTATTGAATTTAACCGTAATAAACGCCGGGGTTCACAGGTGGTTGTTTCCAGGAAAGAACTGGCTAGCGAAGAGAAAGCCAGAAGGAAAGAAGCCTTTTGGAACAGCATAGAACCCGGACAGATCCGTACCGGAAAAGTAAAAAGAATTATCGATTACGGAGCATTTTTGGATCTGGGCGGTTATGAAGGACTGCTGCATATATCCGAATTGGATTATAAGAGAATTCCTCATCCTTCTGATGTATTGCAAGAAGGAGAAGAAATCGAAGTTTACGTCTTGGGAGTCGACCGGGAAAAGGAACGGGTATCCTTAAGCCGTAAGAAACTCATGAAAAGCCCCTGGGAAATAGTAGTGGAAAAATATCATGAAGGTGATATTATCCAGGGCAAAGTGGTGAGGATCGCATCATTTGGTGCTTTTGTTGAAGTTGAACCGGGCGTTGACGGTCTGGTGCACATTTCGCAGCTTGCCAACTTCCGGGTGGATAAACCGGAAAACGTGGTAAAAGTGGATCAGGAGGTCAATGTAAAAGTTTTAAGCATTGACAGTGAACAAAAAAGAATCAGCCTGTCCATCAAAGAAGCACAGGATGATGTTGATGCAGAAGAAGTTGAAGCATATATGCAGAAGCAGGAACAATCAGAGACACCGTCTGACGAACCAGTTGAACCGGAAGTTGCTGAAATAAATGATACAGAAGAAGTTGCAGAGATTACTGAGCCGGAGGAAGCGGAAGAACTTGCTGCCCCCGATGATGTCACTGCAACCGAATAAGCACTCCAGAGGTGAGACATGCCTATATTTGAATTTGCCTGTAAGGAATGTCAATATGAATTTAATTTGTTAATATCTAACGCTGACAAGGATCAAGTACGATGTCCTGCATGCGGTTCAGTTAATGTCAAGCAATTATTATCACTTTTTAGTACTGGCCGCAGTAAAGCTTCTGGCAGCAACAGCAGCTGCATTGACTGTGCAGCCAGAACAAAGGGTTGAGGGATGTAGAAACCGAGGCTGCCGTTGGCAGCCTTTTTTTCCCGTTGATATATGGGGGGACTGTGAATGAAGGGGATTTTATGCTGGTAAGCGGAGTGATAAATGCCGGGGGCAAAAGCAGCCGAATGAAATTTAATAAAGCCTTTGCCAAAATCAATGGCAAACCGATCATTAACATCATTATTGATAAGTTTACCCCTGTGTTTGAAGAAATTATTATTATCAGCAATGAACCGGAACTGTTTGAAAACCTCGGCTATAAGGTCTATGAAGATATTTATCCCGGCAAAGGCCCCGTTGGAGGCATGCATGCAGCTTTAAGCTATGCGGCCTATGAGCAAGTCTTTATTTTAGGCTGCGACATGCCCTTTGTAGATATGCGTATTGCCGAGTATATGCTGGAGAAACTGGGAGACAAGGACAGCGTAGTTCCGAGAATTAAAGGTTATCTGCAGCCAATGTCAGCAGTTTACAGTAAAAAATGCCTGCCTCGCTTAAAGTATAATCTGGAAACAGACCGTTTAAAACTAACCAGATTATTTGAGGAATTGAATGCATTAATCATCGAAGAAGAAGAACTGGCTTGTTTTGGTAATTTAGACGAGTTGTTTTTAAATATAAATGATCAGGATGCTTTACAAAAGGCTGACATGATCGCAGGGAGGGTAGACTTATTAGAGAAGCCCGTAAAGATGAGCATATAGATATTTCTGTTAAAAATGCCGATGGACCGTCTGGAAATGGATTCGCTGATATTTTTCTGCTGCATAACTCTGTACCGGAGTTAAATATTGACGAAATTGACTTGAGTCTTACCTTTCTTGAAAAACGAATCTCCTGGCCATTAGTGATCAATGCAATAACCGGAGGCACTGACGCTGCTTTCAGCATCAATTCATGCCTGGCTGGCCTGGCCCATAAATATAACATACCTATGGCAGTAGGTTCGCTTAACATTGCCTTTGAACAACCATCATTAAGCCCTTCCTTTGCCATTGTCCGGGAGAAGAATCCCGATGGCCTGATCTTTGCTAATATTGGTGCCAATGAATCACCTGATAAAGCATTTCAAGCAGTGGAAATGATCAAAGCAGATGCTTTGCAGCTTCACTTCAATGTTCCTCAGGAAATTGCCATGAGGGAAGGGGAACGAAATTTCAAAAATATATTGGCTAATGTTAAAGCGATCGTGGATAATACTCCAGTCCCTATCATTGCCAAAGAAGTAGGTTTTGGATTCTCACGGGAAACAGCAGAAAAATTATTTGACTGCGGTGTGCGCATATTTGATAACGGCGGTCAGGGAGGAACGAATTTTATTGCCATTGAAAATCACCGCAGCGGGAATTTGGAGGATGAATTTAATGGCTGGGGCATACCGACGGCCTGGAGTCTGGGGGAAATCGCGGCATTGCAGTTACCCGCCCGGATCATTGCCTCGGGAGGCATAAGAAGCGCTTTAGATGCCGCCAAAGCATTGGCTATGGGAGCTGATATGATTGGTATGGCTGCCCCGCTTTTAAAAAAATACATGCTTGAAGGCAAAGAAGGCGTCGACTTCTTTTTAAACCGTTTTTTATATAGCCTTAAAGCCGCTGCCCTCATGACCGGGTCGAGGAACCTCAAGGAACTGGCAGCCCAGCCTTTGATCATTTTAGGACAAACTGCTGAATGGCTGCGAGCCAGGGGTATTGATCCCGGTATCTGGATAAATAAGAAACAGTGATTTTCAAGATCAATAAAAAAGGTATTTTATGAAGAAATGAAGCCACCGATAAGGTGGCTTTTGTGTTTTACATATTCTTTTTTTGAGTGGGCAAGATAATCAAAACACCAAAAAGAAAGGAAGGAATTTGTATGACCAATTTCCCCTTTGGTTTGATTGCCCTTATCGTTATTTCCATACTGATTTATTTTGGAGTGGCACATCGGGTTTTAGACCGGATGCGCCTGACCGATAAAGGAGCATTGGCTGTAATCGCAGCTATCATCATNNNNTGGCTGTTTACGTTTTCATAAAAGCCGGAACAGCGTGGGAAAAGATCCGGGCTCTGATTGCGGCTGCTGTAACTGCAATGGTTCTTTTTTTGGCTGCACGATTTTTGGGAGCAGAACCGGAAAACATTTTTATTGATCCAATTTATATTTATCCCCTGGTAGCTGGAGTAGTTGGTTATCTGGCCGGCAGATCACGGCGGGGGGCCTTTTTTGCTGCTGTATTCGGCGTTTTATCAGTGGATGTTGCCCAGTTTATCTGGCTGAGCCGCACCGGACTGCCGGGGACCGTTGCAGTAGGCGGAGGCGGAGCTTTTGATTCATTGGTTGTGGCAGGAATTTTAGCAGTACTGCTGGCTGAGACAATAGGCGAAGTATTGGAAAGGATCAGCGGAGGGCCGCAGACAGAAGGACGACCGGAAGAGTTATTGACTAATTTGCGGGAACCGGAACCAGCCCGCAAACCTGCACCTCAAAGTGATGAAGAGGGAGGCAAAGAAAATGAAAAAGAATAAAGTATTATTGATCATTATCCTGACGGCGTTTTACATGATTTTTTACAGCGGTTTGGTATACGCAAACACCGAACTGCCGTCAGGTCAATATTACACGCTGATTAATGAAAACAATCAAACCATCCACCAGACAGGGCTGGAGGTAAATATCGGCGATGAATACATCACAGCGGATAATTCCCGTTACCGGGTAACGGCTGTTAATGGCAGAACTGCTGTCTGCAAATACCTGGGGGAGGAGGTCATGCCGGTATTGGAATACAGTCCCCAGCGTAAAGCCTGGATTTTTAAATCAGGCGAAGTTCCAGCCTTGTCAGCTAACAAACCAACCATTGCGGTATATCACACCCATAGTGATGAATCCTATGTACCGACTGACGGAACCGAAAGCAAACCCGGGCGTGGAGGGATCTACGATGTAGGTCAGTCACTGGTGCAGCAGCTGAAAAAGCTGGGCTTTAATGTAGAATACAGCGAAAACAATCATAATCCTCATGATGTCAATGCATATACCCGCTCGCGCCGTACGGCAGCTACTTTGCTTAAGAAAAACCCGGATCTGGTTCTGGATGTACATCGTGATGCAACACCACCTGAACAATACCAGGCTGAAGTGAAAGGTGAGGATGTAACCAAAATTAAACTGGTCATCGGACGGCAAAACCCTAAAATGAAAACGAATTTGGAGTTTGCCAAGAAAATCAAGGCACTGATGGACAAAAAAGAACCTGGGCTATCAAATGGAATCTTCATCGGTAAATCAACATTTAATCAGGATTTGCACCCCCGTGCGGTTTTAATTGAAGTTGGAGCCCATACCAATGATAAGACCCAAGCGGAGAAGGGCGTAGCATTATTTGCCCAGACGCTGCCTGCTGCCTTGGGCGTGACCGACGCCGGTGAAGGGGGAGCAGCGCAAAAACCACTTACCGGCGATAACCAGGGGGCAGGAACAACCATAGCAGTAATTCTGGCTGTGGTAGCAGCTGCGGCCGGCGGGTTTTACTTTCTCAATAAAGGCAATGCAAATCGCTGATGCAGGAATATCTGATCGTTTTGCTTACAGCAACCACGGCGGGATTTCTCAACCGGATCATCCTGTTAAGGCGTGATTACCGGCAATATCCCACCTACCCTCATGGGCAGCTAACCCATTTGGCTTTAGGTTTTATTGCTGCCAGCTTGGGAGCAGTGGCAGTGGTTGCCATTGCAAAACCGGATTTCGTAGCCGTCACATTTTTAGTGCTGGCTGCTCAGGAATTCAGGGAAATCAGAAATATGGAACGGGAAACCCTGGGCAAGCTGGAAGAGAACAAGCTGATAACCCGGGGGACTGATTATATAGAAGGGATCGCCCGGGTATTTGAAGCCCGCAATTATATGGTTATTTTCACTGCTCTGGTCACCGGTGCCGTGGTGCAAATTCTCAGCTGGCCCTATGCATTTATCGCTGGTCCGCTGGCGATTCTTACCTCCCTTCAGTTTATGAGCGGCAAAGTCATTGGTGATATTGCGGAAATACAGGCAGCCAAGCTTTCATTTTCCGGGTCGATGCTGAAAGTAGAAGATGTCTTTATCATGAATGTTGGAATGCCCAAGGTCAGGGAAAAAATTTTACGGGAAGGCATGGGGGTCCTGATCAAACCCAAGGATGATAATGCAAGGATCACCCTGGATTCTCCCGGTCAACGACAGGCAATCATCCATGATGCCGTAGCCATTTTGGGTACCAAAGTTGATATCAATGAACCGGACTTGATGCCAATTGTCC
The DNA here is from genome assembly GCA_002305965.1 of Syntrophomonas sp. UBA1368. GTDB lineage: Bacteria > Bacillota > Syntrophomonadia > Syntrophomonadales > Syntrophomonadaceae > UBA1368. The sequence goes on along the minus strand of DBRM01000071.1, from coordinate 3,741 downwards.
GCAAGCAGATCGACCAGGGATATTTGGCTCTTTATATAGTGGCCAGTGAACCGGATTTAGATTTTTTAATCGAAATTATTAAACGGGTTCCGGTTATCGAGTCATCCCAGGGGGCCGCATTAAAGGCCTATTACGGCAGAAAGGCGGCTGATTAATGGAAATAAAGATCAATGAAATGATTTTAGCCATTGTTACATTGAATGATACATTGGTCAGCGGCGGCGGCTGCCCGGTATTTAAGGCTGCTGATGAAGAAGAACAACAAAAAACCAGTCTTTATCTGGCCAAGATACTAGGCGGCATGGTCCATGACCTGGAAAACGGTATATATCTGGTATGCCGTCATTAAGGAGAACAGTATGATCATTATTTATCATTGTTTTGGAGGATCCCATTCTTCGGTGACTGCTGCGGCAATCCATCTGGGGTTAATAAGCTCCGATAAAACTCCTTCCAGTGATGAAATAATGGCATTGCCTTATTTTGATAAAACTACCGACCACGATTTCGGTTCCCTTCGTTTCATGGGATTCGATGATCAGAACAATGCAGTTTATGTACTGGGGAAAAAAAGTCAGTCAGACCGTTTCAGTAACGTGCTGATGGGCATTGCTGAGTTACTGAGCAAAAAGGACGAAGTAGTAGCAGTGAATACCATGGGCAGAGTAAACTGGAGCATGAAATTAGGAGGATTTACTTCACGCCGAATTGGTGCGGCCAGATTTGGCCGTCCTGTGGTGCTCAAGGGTACGCAGAAGGCTTTTTGGGAATTGGTCAATCTGGTGGAAATGACCAAGTTCAAAATTTTAAACAGGGCGCAATAATAAATGAAGATTATTTTTTTAGGAATGACAGGTGTACACCAGGCGCTTATTGCGGGTTACTATTATTTAGGCCAAAAACCGGATGCAGACTTCAAAAATCTTAAAGGATTTGCTGACGTTAAACTGGAAATCAGCGGCTTTCCTATTCTATTAGGCCAGGATCAAAATGATAATATGGTCTATGCCCTGGGCTGTGAAACCGATATCCTGATGATGAAAAAAACCATTGAACAGTTAAGAGATATATTAGGGGGTGAACCCGGTGAACTGGTGGTCCTGCCTGTTACCATTCCCCAAGAAAAATTGCTTTTGTGGCTGACCTCCCTGGCGGGTGTTATAGGAGCAGGCCGCTGGTATTTCTATGTAAGCCGCCTTATCGCCAGGAGAAAGCTCTTGCCAATTTATGATCAGGTAAAACAATTTGAGGCACGGATAATACAACACTAAAAACCAGTATGAAATAAAAGCGGCAGGGATTTCCTGCCGTTTTTTTAACCTTGCGCAATGAATATATTTTGATAGATAATGTTTAAGAGTTAAATCAGATTTACCGGAGGATAAAATGGCAGTCATCGACAAGGTAACAGAAGGAAGTATCAGTGAGCAGGCGGGGATCACGGCAGGAGACAAGCTGATTTCCATTAATGATCTGCCCATTCATGATATGCTCGATTATCAATTTCTTGCCAGTGATGATGAAATCACCTTGTTAATTGAAAAAGCTGATGGAGAGCAGTGGGAAATAGAACTGGAAAAAGATTATGATGAAGATTTAGGCTTGCATTTCAATGGATTTATTTTTGATAAAATGAAAAGATGCAAAAATAAATGTATTTTTTGCTTTATCGATCAACTGCCGGAGAAAATGCGGGCAACTTTATATACCAAAGACGATGATTACCGTTATTCATTCTGGTATGGCAATTTTATCACCCTGACGAATCTTACTGAAAGTGACTGGCAAAAAATAATTGCCATGCGGTTAAGTCCTTTATATGTTTCAGTTCATTGTATGGATCCGGAGATCAGGGCGAAGATGATGAATAACCCGGAAGCTGCCAATATCAAAGCACAGTTAAAGCGATTGTCAGATGCTGATATAATGATACATACACAGATCGTTTTGTGTCCGGGCATCAATGACGGGGAGATTTTGAAGGATACCATTGAACAACTGGCCGCAATGCATCCCTGCGTGCAATCTATTGGCATTGTTCCCGTAGGCCTCACCGGCCATCGCAATAAATTGGCCGATTTACGGGTATTTGACCTGAAAGAGATCCAGGATATAATCACCTTGATCGATGGATATCAGACACGTTTCCGCAAAGAACTTGGCTATGGTTTGGTCTATCTGGCCGATGAATTTTATCTTGCTGCTGGTCAACCGGTGCCTGGGGATGAGTATTACGATGATTATTCCCAGATCGAAAATGGGATCGGCCTTTCCAGGATTTTATTGGATGATTTTTCTGCGTTGGAAGCACAATTGCCAATAGAGGTCCCGCCCCGCAAAGTTTTTCTGCTGACAGGGGAATCAGCCTTGCCGGTCATGTTCACAATAAGCAGGCGGCTTAATGCGATAGCCGGCCTTACTGTAGAAGTGCTGCCGGTCAAAAACAGCTTTTTTGGCGGCAATGTATCGGTTACCGGATTACTTACCGGCAGCGATATTATTGATTGTTTAGGCATAAATTATAAAGGTGAAAATATAATCATTCCCGAAGTTGTTTTCAGGGATGGCAATGATGTTTTATTGGATGATGTAAGCATTGCTGAAATAGCCGGAATAACCGGCGCCAATTTTCAGATTGTCGATGGCAGCGCACAAAGTTTGGTGGATGCGATCCTGGAAGGAGCTTAAAATGACTAAACCGATCGTAGCAATAGTAGGGAGGCCTAATGTCGGTAAATCGACCCTTTTTAACCGGCTGGTAGGAGCCCGCAAAGCGATTGTGGAAGATATACCCGGCGTTACCAGAGACCGGCTGTATGATACTTCCGAATGGGTGGGACGGGAGTTTATCGTCATAGACACCGGAGGGATACGTTTCGATGAAGGAGATATTTTTACCCGTGAAATAAAATGGCAGGCAGAGCTTGCTATCGAAGAAGCGGATGTGCTGCTGTTTGTAGTTGACAGTCAGGAAGGAATAACCCTTGAGGATCAGCAAGTGGCAGAATTGCTGCGCAGATCAAGTAAACCGGTGGTATTGGCAGCCAATAAAGTAGAAGATTTCGGAAAACAACTGGATTATTACGAATTCTATCAGCTGGGACTGGGAGACCCTATTCCTGTTTCAGCCATGCATGGTATGAATACCAACGATCTGCTGGACGCAGTGGTCGATAAATTCGGCCCGGCAGAAGATTATCAGGAAGACCCGGATGCGATCAAGATAGCCATCGTAGGAAGGCCTAATGTAGGCAAATCCTCACTGGTCAATGCACTCCTGGGAGAAACCCGAGTGATCGTCAGCGATGTGCCGGGTACCACCAGAGATGCCATTGATACACCCTTTGAATATCAGGGAAAAAAATATGTACTGATCGATACAGCCGGAGTAAGAAAAAAATCCCGTGTTAAAATCCCTACCGAGAAATATAGTATTATAAGAACCCTGAAAAGTATTGAGAGAGCTGATGTAGCATTGATCATGATCGATGCTGTAGACAAGGTCACCGAACAGGACCAGCGCATTGCCGGTTATGTTCATGAACAGTTTAAACCGAATATTATCGTGGTCAACAAATGGGATCTGGTTGAAAAAGACGGGCGCACCATGAATGAATTTGACAAAGATATCAGAGAAGATCTGAAATTTCTGTCTTATTCACCGATCATGTATGTTTCGGCATTAACCAAAAAGCGTATATTCAAAGTAATTGAACTGGTTGATTTTGTGGCTGAACAAAA
>DBRM01000063.1:49684-51136 GCA_002305965.1 Syntrophomonas sp. UBA1368 | reverse complement strand
TTGACTATTTCAATTCTCTACAAGCAGACAAAATACCGGAATCATTAGTTCGACCGATTAAGAAAATAATTGAATTGATATCTGAACGTTAACAAATACAGGTAATGATAAGCAGACTGGTAACGATGTAAGCTAAGCGATTATTTACGCATGGCCGGCTGGCAAGAGTAGAGTCAATGGAAAAAGCCGGAAATTATGTATATAAGAAAGAGGTTGACTGGTCTCTACTGCATGAGGGGCTTACCCTGCCTGTTGATATTCAGGTAATTTTTGGCATAATCATGGGTAAATTTTTACCCAGAGGTGCCTCCAAAAACATTACACTGTATTTGGATGGCAAGAGTTATCAGGCAAAAATAACCAACGTAAATTTTGACCCTAAACATAAACGTCTAAAAGATACCCTACAAATCCGGTTTTAATGTTTATCAGAGGTGTAGACTCATATGAAGATGTATGTTGGGATTACTGATTTCGATTGGTTCAAAACGTTGCAAAAATCTCAGTGTGATGAGATAAATTTCTGGAAGCCTAGTGGCCGTACTAATTTCAGAGCCTTAAATGAAGGAGATATGTTCCTTTTCAAACTACATAGCCCAAATGATTATATTGTTGGTGGAGGATTTTTCTTAAAATTTTCCATCATACCCTCTTCCTTAGCCTGGGAGGCTTTTGGAATTGCCAATGGCGCAAAATGTTTAAGGGAACTTAATGAGCGGGTTTATAAATATAAGGCAACAAACCGGTTATCTGATCCGGATCCCCAAATAGAATGTATCATTCTATCCATGCCATTCTATTTTGATGAAGCTAATTGGATACCGGTACCGCATGATTGGAGTCGCAACATTGTCCAGGGTAAAACTTATGATACAAATGAAAATATTGGCTTGTCCCTATATGAGCAGGTTCAGGATAAGATCAGACTACAAGAAATTACACAACAGGTGTTCATGGAGAAAAGCGAAAACCGTTACGGCAATGAGCAAAAAATTAGACCGAGAATCGGCCAGGGTGCTTTCAAGGTACTGATTACCGATGCTTACCATAGACGATGTGCTATTACAGGAGAAAAAACCCTACCGGTTCTGGAAGCATCCCACATAAAGCCTTACTCACAGGAAGGACCACATGCAATAAATAATGGGCTTTTATTGAGGAGGGACTTCCATACTCTATTTGATAGAGGATATATCACCATAGATAAAAATCTTAGAGTCGAAGTTAGCCATCGTATTAAAGAAGACTTTGGCAATGGCAGAGAATATTATGCACACCATGGTAGTAAATTGATCATTCTACCTGATCGTAAAGATCAGTTTCCTGACCCGCATTATCTGGAATGGCATAATGAGAATGTTTATTTGGGTTAGGTTGGATATAAAATTGCGCCAAGGATTAACTTTCAACGTTTCCCCAATCTTTCAACGATTACCGGTTGGTAATGCACAC
>DBRM01000063.1:35472-49526 GCA_002305965.1 Syntrophomonas sp. UBA1368 | reverse complement strand
ACCCCCGTCCGAAAGAAAGACCAGAAGAGTTTCTCCGAGCGCAGTCCGTGTATTAAAATTTCGCTCATGGGACGCCCGCGGACAGGCTTCTTAGAACTATCCCCGATTAATTTCCCCTTAAAGCCACTCGAGGAAGAAGGCTTCAGGGTACCCTCACTGTGTGACGCCCTGCACTAAGCCGTGAGGATTCTTAGCCGGACGAGCCGCATTAAGCGGCTAATGCAAAATTATCTTCTGCAGTTATTTTATTTGTTTCACCTTTTTAACGAGCTGGCGACAACTCGGCTCGCTGCTCAACCCATCTATTCCCCCGTCGAAACCATTACGCCCCCATAATTAAAACAATCAGGGGTGCATATCATATATTACTACGGGTAAACACTTTTGTCATCCCTCAAATATTAGGAGTGGCTTTTTTCCTTGACCGCACGTTCCATATCCCGGCGTGCATCCCGGGCTGCGATGTCTTCACGCTTGTCATATAATTTCTTGCCGACGGCTACTGCCAGGTCCATCTTGGCTTTGCCTTCTTTAAAATATACTTTTAGAGGAATTAATGTATATCCTTTTTCTTTTTGCAAACCCAGCAGACGATTGATTTCCTGCCGGTGCAATAGCAATTTTTTCGGCCTTAGCGGGTCATGATTAAACTGATTGCCTTGTTCATAAGGACTAATATGGAAGTTTATAATCCAGGCTTCTCCGTCTTTGACTGTGGCATAGGCATCTTTCAGATTGCCTTTGCCTTTGCGCAATGACTTCACTTCCGTCCCGACCAGAACCAGTCCGGCTTCAAAGTTTTCTTTGATATGATATTCAAATCTGGCTTTGCGGTTTTCAATAACCGGTTTTATGCCGCCTTTTTTGCCCATTTTACACCTCAAGATTCAGCTTCAGCATTTGAAGCGAAAAACAAACCCTCACCTCAGATAATTCTTACCGAGATCAGGGCTTTTCATTCCTGCTTTTGCTTCATCATTATAACCTAAGTTCTGCTTCAGGTCAATGAGGGGGTTTTAAACTTGCCCATTATTTACCATAAAGAATCCTCCGGGAGTGCAACCGGAGGATTTCAATAAAAGTGGGGTTTATGAGGCCCAATAGGGAAAACAATAATATTGGTGCGGTTCAATCTTGAAAAAATAAAAAATCAGTTGCGAAAATACAACTGACTATCAGTACCACACGGCAGCCATTTTTCAGCCAGGTTTTCTTTCCGCACCGGGAGGCATAGCTGTTTCCCGCTATACCCTATCGGTTACTGCCCATCGCCTGTGCATTAGGTACAGTAACTCGAAAACTGGATTTATTCTATTAGATTATACTATTCGCTGTAGATTTCAAAATTCCTGTTAATAAATGCAAAATTCTCTAATAATTATATCAACTCAAAATCAATTCTGGCTTCATCAACATCCACCCGGATCAACTGCACCCTGACCGGATCCCCGATAGCGAATTTTTGCCCGGAGTGACGTCCGCGCAGAGTATGGTCACGCTCATTGAACTCATAATAATCATCGGTTATGCTGGAAACATGGATCAATCCTTCCACGGTATTATCGAGCTGGACGAATAAACCAAAGGGGTGAACAGATACGATCCGTGCCTCAAACTCATCACCGATAAATCCAGCCATATACTGGGCTTTTTTAATGTCCATCAATTCACGTTCTGCTTCTTCCGCTTTGATCTCCTGCATGGAACAATGCTGCCCGGCGGCGGCCATGTTTTTTTCCAGTTTACTGCGCCTGCCGGCATTCATGCTGCCATCCAGCAATTCGCTTAAAACCCGGTGGACGATCAGGTCAGGGTAACGCCTGATGGGGCTGGTAAAGTGACAATAATATTTTGAAGCCAACCCGAAATGTCCTAAGGCTTCCGGCATATAGCTGGCATGTTTCATGGACCTTAACAGCATCATCGCGATCATTGGTTCTTCCGGTCTGCCTTTAATCTGGGCCAGGATCTTCTGGTAAGTTTTTGGATCAACGGCGCGGCCATTTATTTTCAGGCCGAACACTCCCAGGACCTGATTTAATTTATCCAGCGCATCTTCGTCCGGTTTTTGATGGACCCTGTATAATATAGGCAATTGCGCCCAATACATATGCTCCGCTACCACTTCATTGGCACAGATCATAAAGTCTTCGATGATCATTTCTGCTGCTCCCCGTTCCGCCTTTTTTATCTCAACTGGGAAACTGTTTTCATCAACGATCACCTTGGTTTCTGGGAAATCAAAATCAAGTGCGCCCCGCACTTTTCTTTTTTCCCGCAAGATATCTGCCAGCTCTTTCATAATGCGAAAGTCTTCCAGCAGATAATCGTATCTTTTCTTTAGCTCCGGATCACTTTCGTTGAGCAATTTATTTACATCATCATAAGTCATACGCTCATCAATGTGTATTACTGATTTGCACAGATCATAGTTCTTTATGTTGCCTTTGGAGTCCAAATCCACAATACAGCTAAGTGCCAGCCGGTCGACTCCTGCATTCAGGCTGCAAATATCGTTGCTGAGCTCCGGTGGCAGCATGGGCAGTACTTTATCGATCAGGTATACACTGGTACCTCTTTCGAAGGCTTCCTTGTCCAGTTTGCTTTTCTCTTTTACATAATGGGATACGTCCGCGATATGGACTCCCAACCGGTATCCATCAGCAGTACGGCTTATAGAAACAGCATCATCCAGGTCTTTTGCATCTGCACCGTCCATGGTAACCATTCTGATCCCGGTCAGATCCCGGCGTTGTGCCTTCTCTTCGCTGCTAACGGGAACAGCGGCCGCCTGCGCTTCATTTATAACTGCTTCCGGGAAAAAGGCTTTGAGGGAATGCTTTCTGATAACTACCTGTACATCCAGGCCCGGCTGCCCTTTTCTGCCCAGAACTTCGGTTATTTTTCCTTCCGGGTATTTGTTTTTATCGGGATAGGCAGTAATGGAAACCAGAACTTTATCTCCATTTTTGACTTTTAATTTACTGCTGGCCTTTACATTGATGGGATAGATCTGCCGGGAATCGTCGGGAATAACCTGAACTGAAGACCGGCCTCGTTCAAAGGTTCCAACCAGCTCACGGCTGGCACGTTTGATGACCCGGATTACTTCTCCTTCAGGGCGCTGGCCGTCAAAAGCTTTTTCCTGCCGTCTGACCATGACCCGATCCTGATGCATGGCGCCATTGAGGTTTTTTCCAAAAACAAATATTTCCGGTGCATTTACATCATCGGGCTTTAATATGCCATAACCGCGCTGGCTGATGCTGATTATGCCTTTTACCAGATTCATCATTTCCGGCAGGCCGTATTTATTTTTACGGGTCTTGACAATTTCCCCCTGCTTCTCCAGCCGTCCTAATTCTTTGCTGAATCTGATCTCCTCTTCTCCGCTTTCTATTGCCAAAGCCTGTATCAGCTCGCCATAGCTTAGCGGCCGGTAACTTTCCCGGCACATAAAAGCAAGGATCGTTTCTTTGTTTATGATTTACTCCTCCTTAAGGAATAAAAAATTCTATATTAGCTTAACCAAAATCGAGCTGCTATAAACCTAACTCTGGTGCTATTTGCTGCATGCTTTGAAGTGATATGGCCAGGAATTCCTCCAGTTCCATGCCGATCTCGCTGCAGGCTGCCATCTGTTCACGGTTGGCGCCTCGGGCGAAAGCCTTTTCCTTAAAGCGTTTTTTCAGGGATTTGACTTCCACATTGGCCAATTGCTTGTCCGGCCTTACTAAAGCTGCAGCAGTAATAAAGCCGCTGGTGGGGTCACAGCAATACAAAGCTTTATCTAAAAGACTTTTCCGCTCCAGACCATGGATCTCATTATGTACTTTGACTGCATAGACCAGATCGGCGGGAAATCCCTTTTCCTCCAGCATCTGTGCCCCTATTAAGGAATGCTGCTGCGGGTCTTCGCCGGTGGTATCATAATCTATATCATGGAGCAATCCGGTCAATCCATATTTTTCGACATCTTCACCCAGGTGAGCGGCTATGCCTCTCATAATTGCCTCTACAGCCAGGGAATGTTTGATATGATTTTCATCGTACAGATGCGCCTTCAATAAATCCAAAGCTTCAGTTCTTTGCAATTCATTAACCTCCTAATCACTAGTTTACTCTTTCTATATTATTACACATTGTCGGTTGATTTTATAAAATCGGCGATCTTTTTAGCAATTGCCTCCTTTTCCCGGTCCATGGTTGCGACATGCCTGGATGACTGAAGCTCCATCAAATCTACCGATGCATTGACCGCATGACTGGCAATGAATCTGCCGCTGTCACTCCTTACGGTTTCATCCCGCAGAGACTGTATGACCAAAAGAGGCTGTGTTATATTTTTAAGCCCGGCTGTTACCTTATGCCGCAGCTGCCACATGCTTTGAAATGCATCGATGGGAGTTGCGTCATAGTTAAAACGCCCCAGGCTGTTTAATTCTTTATTCCAGCTGGTTTGAACCTTGGGAAGATTATTTACAAACAATCTCATGACCGGTGCCAATAATCCCGGCAGAGGTATTCGCAAAAATATGGGGGCATTGATACTTATGATGCCGGCGATCTGCGTCATTTTTATGCCGGCATAAAGGCTTAAAAGCCCGCCCATGGAAAGGCCTGCTACATAAACTTTTCGATGGGTTTTTTGCAGCTCTTCGGTTTCTTTTTTTACTGTATCGTACCAGTCAGTCCATCTGGTCAGGCTAAGGTCTGCCAGCGTAGTTCCATGCCCCGGCAGCAAGATCCCCTTGACAGTGCATTGAGTAAGTTCATGGATCAATTTGGCAGTGGGGTATACTTCCGATGGTGATGCGGTAATGCCATGTATAAACAGCAGGGCAATGTCGTTGGTACCGGGTAATAAAAAAGCCTCTGCTTCTGGCTTTATCAACTTGATTTCTCCTCTCCCCATATCGGCAGTATTTTAAGTTTGGCCTTGGTATTAAAAAAACAGGGCAAGTTGGCTTGTCCAACCGCCCTGTTGATCATCTGTTAACAATTACATAAACAAAGGAACAAATACCAGTGAAACAATGGACATCAACTTAAGCAATATGTTAAGTGAAGGTCCGGATGTATCTTTACAGGGGTCACCAACAGTATCTCCAACGACACCGGCAGCATGGGCGTCACTGCCTTTGCCGCCATAATTTCCAGATTCGATATATTTCTTGGCATTGTCCCAGGCACCACCAGCATTAGCCAGCATAATCGCCAGACATACACCTGAGCCAATAGAACCGGCCAGTAGTCCAGCCAGGGCTTCAGGTCCCAGCCCTATGCCGACAGCAAGCGGAGCAGCAACAGCAATCAAACCTGGTACGATCATTTCTTTAATGGCAGAGCGGGTACTGATATCAACACAGCGGGCATAATCCGCTTTCGCTTTTCCTTCCATCAGACCGGTTATCTCACGGAACTGTCTTCTGACTTCTTCCACCATTTCAGCAGCAGCTCTTCCAACTGCGTTCATTGTAAGGGCGCAGAAGAAGAATGGCAGCATGGCGCCCAGCAATATTCCAACGATAACATAGGTGTTGAGCAGGTTAACGCCTTCAATTCCGGCTACCTGTGCAAAAGCGGTCAACAGTGCCAGTGCGGTCAGAGCAGCAGAACCAATGGCAAAACCTTTGCCTATCGCTGCAGTTGTGTTTCCTACTGAATCCAGTTTATCCGTTGTTTCTCTGACTTCATGAGGGAGTCCGGACATCTCTGCAATGCCTCCTGCATTATCTGCAATTGGCCCGTAAGCGTCAACTGCAACCACCATACCAGTCGTAGCCAGCATACCAACTGCTGCTAAAGCTATGCCGTAGAGACCAAATCCGTTGGTTCCGCCGCTGACGAGAAAGGCGATCAGTATTGCCGCACAAATCACCAGTAATGGCAGCAATGTGGAGAACATACCAACTCCCAACCCGGAGATTATAACAGTAGCCGGACCTGTCTGGGCAGCTTTGGCAATTCCTTGAACAGGTTTATATTCATCAGAGGTATAGTACTCTGTGATCAAACCAATAGCAGTTCCAGCTACCAATCCTGCTACCAGAGCCCAGAATACATTAAACATCTCAGCTGGTACTATGAATTTGACGGCTAAGAATGCAATCAATATCAGCAGGCCGGCGGAACTGAATGTCCCGGCATTTAATGCTTTAAGAGGATTGCTTTTTTCATCTGTTTTGACAAAGAAAGTACCTATAATAGATGCTAAGATTCCGCCGGCAGCTATGATCATCGGCAGCAAAATTATACCAACACCTAAATCAGGTTTGGCAGCAAATAATACAGCGCCAAGTGTCATGACGGCAATGATCGATCCCACATAGGATTCAAACAAGTCGGAACCCATACCGGCAACGTCGCCTACATTATCACCAACATTATCAGCAATTGTAGCAGGATTTCTCGGGTCATCTTCCGGGATGCCGGCTTCCACTTTTCCCACCAGATCAGCTCCTACATCAGCGGCTTTAGTATATATACCTCCTCCGACACGGCCGAAGAGGGCTACGGAACTGCCGCCCAGTGCAAAACCATTAACGATGGTGGGGTCTTTAAAAATTAGATACATAACACCCAGACCTAATAAACCCAGTCCGGATACTGACATCCCCATGACTGCCCCCCCGGAGAAAGCAATTCCCAGAGCTGCATTCTGTGAAGTGCGGGCAGCATTGGCAGTACGTACGTTGGCTTTGGTAGCCACACTCATTCCTATGTAACCTGCCAAAGTTGAACAAGATGCACCAACGATAAAGCAAATAGCAGTTTTCCAGTCAATAAAGAAACCTAAAACTAAAAAGACAGCAACGACAAAAACAGCTATAGCAGAATACTGCCTTCTTAAAAAGGCCATCGCCCCTTCATGGATATGGCCGGCAATTTCAATCATCGTTGCATTACCTGGGTCAGCTTTGGATATTTTTCCAGCCAGATAAAAAGCAAAAAGTAAAGCTATTGCTCCCCCAGCCGGTGCAAACATAGTCAAGGAATCCATTTAAATTCATCTCCCTGCATAAATCAAATTTCAGCTTAGAATCAGTAACTTTAGATTAATGCCAGAGCTAAAGTTAATATCATAAATAAAGCGGCCAACCAGCCAGTAATCTTTGCCAGTAAATCATCCACGCCTTTTTTCTTTCCGAATATGGCTTCCCCGCCCCCGGCAATACTGCCTGACAGACCGGCACTTTTACCTGATTGCAAAAGGACGGTTGTGATCAACCCGATTGCGCATATAACTTGCAGGATCAAGACTGCTGTCTTCAAAATTCTCACCTCCGCTTTCCTATTAAACAGTCAATAGATATTTTAACACAATCCGGATAGTTAAAACAATGCAGCTAACGTTTCAGGTTGTAAAAAGATTTTAATCCTTTATAAAGGGCAAATTCATCCAATTCTTCCTCAATTCGCAGCAGCTGATTGTATTTTGCCACCCGGTCGGTGCGGGCGGGTGCCCCTGTCTTTATTTGTCCGGCATTGGCTGCCACTGCAAAATCTGCGATAAATGTATCTTCGGTTTCTCCCGAGCGATGGGAAATAACACAAGTATATCCAGCCTGTTTGGCCATTTCTATAGCATCCAGGGTCTCACTGACAGTGCCGATCTGGTTTAGCTTAATTAAAATGCTGTTGCAGATTCCCTCCTCGATTCCTTTCGCCAGCCTTTCGGTGTTGGTAACAAAAAGGTCGTCTCCTACCAGCTGGATCTTTCCTCCCAGTTTTTCCGTCAGCAATGCCCAGCCAGCCCAATCATCTTCTGCCAGACCATCCTCAATGGATATAATGGGGTATTTCTGCACCAGTCCTGTGTAAAACTCTACCATTTCTTCTGATGTCATTACCTGCCTGGTGCTTTCCAGATGATACTTGCCTTCCTTGTACAATTCACTCCCCGCCACGTCCAGTGCCAGGTGGATATCCTGCCCGGCTTTATACCCGGCAGCTGTTATCGCTTCCAGTATTACTTCGATAGCTGCTTCATTGGAGGGAAGATCCGGGGCGAAACCGCCTTCATCTCCTACTGATGTTGCCAGCCCTTTGGCTTGTAATACTTTTTTCAGATTATGATACACTTCCACTCCCATACGCAGTCCTTCCGCAAAGGAAGGTGCACCAGTGGGAACGATCATGAATTCCTGGATATCTACATTATTATCAGCATGCTGTCCGCCGTTTAATATGTTCATCATGGGGACCGGTATCTGGCGGGCATTAATACCGCCTATATATTGATATAGGGGAATCCCTAAAAATTCAGCAGCCGCACGGGCCACTGCCATGGAAACACCTAAAATTGCATTGGCTCCCAGTTTGCTCTTGTTAGGGGTTCCATCCAATTCCAGCATGATTGTATCTATATCGATCTGACCGGTCACATTCATGCCGATTATTTCCGGTGCGATGATCTCATTAACATTATCAACGGCAGTCAAAACTCCTTTGCCCAGAAATCTTTCTTTATCATTGTCCCGCAGTTCAATTGCTTCGTGGACTCCGGTAGAAGCCCCGGAAGGTACAATTGCCCGCCCCATGGTTCCATCTTCCAGTATTACTTCCACTTCAACAGTTGGATTTCCGCGGGAATCAAGCAACTCTCTGGCAAATACATCAACAATCGTACTCATTTAATCTTTCTCCTTCCGTTTATGCGTAACTTTATTTATAGTGTTTTCATTTATGATTTTATAATACTGCGTCCTGTCATTTGCTCCGGGACAGGCAAATGAAGCAATTCCAACAGGGTGGGAGCAATATCCCGTAATGATCGCCCACCCAGCAGTTCTTTATTTTTGAGATTGTTATCAACCAGTATAAAAGGGACCAGATCTGAAGTGTGGGCAGTAAAAGGGCTGCCGCTTGTGGGGCATACCATCATCTCGCAATTGCCATGATCTGCAGTTATAAGCACGGTACCATTTTTAGCCAGAACCGCTTCTACTACCTGGTTCATCAGATGATCCACGCTTTTCACCGCCTGGATCGCCGCCTCCAGTACACCTGTATGCCCTACCATATCGGCATTGGCATAATTGATGATGATTACGTCATAAAAATCCCGCTCAATCTCTTTTATCACCCGTTCGGTCAATTCCGGGGCGCTCATTTCCGGTTTCAGGTTATAGGTAGCTACATTCGGCGATGGTATCAGGATTCGGTCTTCTCCCGGATTAGGTTCCTCAACTCCGCCATTGAAGAAAAAAGTAACATGGGCATATTTTTCCGTTTCGGCAATACGCAATTGCTTAAGACCCTGCCGGGAAAGGTATTCCCCCAGGGTGTTGTCCAGATTCTGCGGTTCAAACGCTGCCGGGGCTTTTATGGTATGGTCATATTGTGTCATGCACACAAAATTTACCTTAGGCCGATATGGGGCTTTAAATCCTGTAAAGTCCTCATCCGTAAAAGCCCGGGTTATCTGGCGCGCACGGTCAGCACGAAAATTAAAAAAGATGATGCTGTCGTTATCCTTTACTAATCCAAAAGGTTTCCCTTCGTGATCAATTATCACCGTTGGTTCTATGAATTCATCAAAGACCCGCATTTCATAACTTTGTTCTATAGCAGAGAAGACATTGGCAGCTTTTTCACCTTTTCCAGCTACCATTGCATCATAGGCTTTTTCAATTCGCTCCCAGTGTTTATCCCTGTCCATCCCATAAAATCTGCCGCCAATGGTGGCAAATTCACCGATCCCGATTTTCTCCATTTCACTGCTGATCCGGGCAGCATATTCTGCCGCACTTTTTGGATTTACATCACGCCCGTCGAGAAATCCATGGATAAATACCTTATTCATCTGCCGCTGCCTGCATAACTCAAGCAAAGCAAACAAATGGTCAAGATGGCTGTGTACGCCGCCATCAGAAAGCAGACCCATCAGATGGACCGCTCCTTCTTTATCTCTGGCAGCATCTATGGCCTGCACCAGGGCTGGGTTTACAAAAAAGCTCTTATCCTCTATAGCCTTGCTTATACGGGTGATTTCCTGATAGACAATCCGGCCCGAACCGATATTTAAATGCCCCACTTCCGAATTGCCCATGAGTCCATTCGGCAAACCTACATCCAGCCCGGAACACTTGAGCAAGGTATGCGGATAATTGGCTCGCAAGCGGTTAAAGTTTACCGGGTTGGCCATGGTTATGGCGTTATCGGCGCAGGCTTCCCGGTTGCCCCAGCCGTCAAGGATCATTAATACTACTGTTTTTTCAGGCACTTTCACATAACCTCACGATTTGAAAAAAAGAATCGGCTTCAAGACTGGCGCCTCCTACCAAAGCGCCGTTTATGCTGCCCTGTAAAAATTCTGCAAAATTATCAGCTTTCACACTGCCTCCATAAAGCAGCGGTATTTTTGCTGCCATTACTCTGGTATTTATATTCTGCAGACATGTACGTATATGTGCAGCCATTTCGTCTGCATCCTGATAACTGGCATTCACACCGGTGCCGATCGCCCATACCGGTTCGTAAGCGATCACCAGATCCTCCTCTGTAAATTCGATATCTTTCAAGGCACCAGTAATCTGCTGTTCCACGATTTCATAGGCCTTGTTTTCCTGTCTTTCCTGCAATGTTTCTCCGACACATAAAATAGGTATCAACCCAGCGCCCAACGCTGCCTTGACCTTTTTCCTGATCATAATATCTGTTTCCCCCAGAATCTGGCGCCTTTCTGAATGGCCGATGATCACATATCTGCATCCGGCATCCACCAATTGATCTGGCGAAATCTCACCGGTATATGCCCCTTTAGCTTCCCAATGCACATCCTGGGCTCCCAGTTTAATATCTGATGACTTCAGACTGGCAGCAACGGCGGCTAAAGCAGTAAAGGGCGGACATATGACTACCGTGGTCTTTTTCAGACCCCGGCTCAAAACAATGAAATCACGGCAGAAAGCCTGGGCTTCGCTGATGGTTTTATGCATCTTCCAATTGGCAATGATCAATGATGGAGTCATCTTCTGTTCTCTCCGTTATTCTTCACATACGGCTACGCCTGGCAGAGTGATTCCTTCCAGGAATTCCAGCGTAGCTCCTCCGCCAGTGGATATGTGGGTAATTTTGTCTTCCAGTCCCAGATTAATGACAGCTGCTGATGAATCGCCGCCGCCAATCACGGTAATCGCTTGTGCCTCGGCTAAAGCCCGCGATATTTCATGTGTACCATTGGCAAACTGTTCAAACTCATATACTCCCAACGGGCCGTTCCAAATGATGGTTTTCGCCCGTTTAATAGCACTTTTAAACAATTCTATGGTTTTTGGTCCAATATCCAATATCATTAGATCATCGGCAACATTGTCAGTATCAGTAATAACCGGTTTTGCTTCCTGGGATAACTCAGCTGCGGTCACTACATCTACCGGCAAGATCAATTCTACATTTTTTTCGGCCGCCATAAGGATCAGCCTCTTGGCTTCATCGACGAATTTTTCTTCAAACATCGACTTGCCGATATTCTTCCCCTGGGCTTTTAAAAAAGTATTGGCCATACCGCCTCCAATCAGGACGATGGCCGTCTTGTCCAGGAGGTTTTCGATCAAGCCAATTTTATCAGCTACTTTGGCTCCGCCTAAAATAGCCATCCGTGGCGCTTCGGGGTATTCCAGAACCTTTCTTAGCATTGTCACTTCTTTTTCCATCAGTAAACCGGCATAACAAGGTAAAAATTCCCCTACGCCGGTGGTGGAAGAATGTGCACGGTGTGCTGAACCAAAAGCATCATTGACAAATATATCTCCCAATTGGGCCATTTGCTTGGAAAGTTCCGGGCTGTTCTTTTCTTCCCCGGCACAAAAGCGGACATTTTCCAGCAATAAGACTTCGCCGGGCTTCAGCGCCGCAACCGCTGCTTCCGCCTGCGGCCCGACGGTTTCTGATGACATAGATACATTGGCCTGGATCAGGCTCTTAAGCCTTGCAGCGACTACTTTCAGGCTGTGTTTTTCATCTCTTTCCTTGGGTCTGCCCAGATGGCTCATAAGAATAAGCCGGGCATTACGTTTCAGAATATATTCAATGGTAGGTAATGCTGCCTTTATCTTATTATCATCTATAATATTTCCTTCTTCATCGAGGGGTACATTAAAATCTACACGCATCAATACTCTTTTATCTTCCAGTTCGGCATCCCTTAAGTGTCTCAATTCAGCACACCTCCAAAACTACTGCATCATATTCCCTTTGAAGCGATAAAACTTACAACGTCAACCACCCGGAGAGAATATCCCCATTCATTATCGTACCAGGCAATAACTTTTGCCATATGTTCCCCAAGAATCATCGTAAGTAATCCGTCGACCACAGCTGAATGACTTTCGCCCCGGTAATCATTGGAAACCAACGGGATCTCTGTATATTTTAAAATACCTTTCAGGTTTCCCTGACTGGCTTGTTGAAAAGCGTTATTTACAGCATCACGGCTGGCCGTTTTCTCCAGTTCAACCGTCAAATCCAGCAATGAAACATTGGGAGTAGGAACTCGAATCGCCAACCCGTCCAGCTTGCCGGCCAGTTCCGGAATGACCAGCCCCAGTGCACTGGCTGCTCCGGTAGTGGTAGGAATAAGCGATAAGCTGGCAGCTCTGGCCCGTCTTAGATCCTTGTGTTCCAGATCCAGGATCCGCTGATCATTGGTATAGGAGTGTACGGTATTCATCATGCCTTTAACGATCCCGAACTCTTCAAGCAGGACTTTGGCTACCGGTGCCAGGCAGTTGGTGGTACAGGAGGCATTGGAAATGATATTATAGGCGGGTACGTATTTGTTGTGATTGACTCCCATTACCATGGTCAGGTCTACGCCTTCCCCAGGTGCTGTAATGACCACTTTGGAAGCACCCGCAGTCAGATGCTTGCTGGCTTTGGCTTTGCTTCTGAAGGCTCCGGTCCCTTCTACCACGATCTGTACACCCAGCTCCTTCCATGGCAGTTTTTCCGGATCCTTCTCCTGTGTATATTGAATTTTTTTGCCGTCGATTATTATGTTATTTGCTTCAGTCTGCACATCACCTTTATATTCTCCATGTATGGAATCATATTTGAAAAGATGCGCATTGGAATCAGCACTGCCCAGATCATTTATTGCCACAATTTCAATATCAGGACGCTGCATTGCTGCTCTGGTCACCAGCCGTCCGATACGGCCAAAACCATTGATCGCCACCTTGACTGACATACATCTTTCACTCCTTTTATATTTAGTATATTTCTGATTTTTATTTACTAGCTTGCCCTGGTTTTATTTATTCTAAGCATGGGCATCAAAAAGCATGTATCTTACAATAAAATCATCTTCTTGTGCAAAAAATGTAACAGAATGCTTAAGAAAAGTATTTCTAAAATAATAGTATAGCAGAAAATGAATAGAATTACGGGGAAAAATTTGGATATGGCCAGAATTAATGTGATTAATATCTCTTGCGGGACATTGCGGGAGGAATATTCAATTCCTGACGGTACTTGGCGATGGTACGGCGGGAAATTTTTATACCCCGGTCTTCGAGTTGTTTAGCGATGTTTTCATCGCTTAACGGATTACTTGTATCCTCCTGCTGGATTATTTCTTCTAAAGCAAATTTTATTGATTTGGAGGAAACTTCGCTCTGGCCATAGCATTTTACAGCCGTGGAAAAGAAGTATTTCATCTCCAGCAGGCCTTGCGGAGTCTGAATATATTTATTAGCTGTAGCCCGGCTGACAGTTGATTCATGCACTTCAACCAAATCAGCTACCTGACGCAAAGTAAGGGGCTTTAAATATTCCACCCCGTGGTCAAGAAACTCAGTTTGGATATCAACGATACAACGGGCAACCTTGTATAAGGTCATGCGGCGCTGTTCGATGCTGCGGATCAGCCATAGTGCTGAACTTAGCTTTTCCTCCAGGTATTTTTTGGTGTCTTCTGAAAAGGATTCAGGCTGACGCAAAATCTTCTGATATGTATTGTTCACCGTCAGACGTCCATATTGAAAATCATTTACGATCACAATATATTGTCCTTCGATTTTTTCCACAAAAATATCCGGTACAATATA
>DBRM01000063.1:13345-35344 GCA_002305965.1 Syntrophomonas sp. UBA1368 | reverse complement strand
TGATTCCGCCAAATCCCGTGCTCCTATACCGGCCGGGGCTACACACTGTACGATATTCAGAACCTTTTCTACTTCTTCCACACTGACATTACAATAACGGCTGACTTCCTCCAGGGAAACAGAAAGATATCCATTATTGTCTATATTACCGATCAGGTATTCACCGATGGCAATTGATTGCTGATCCGCCAGGGCCAGATGTATTTCCGTTTCCAGATACTCGTAAAGCCCCGGTCTCCGGCTCATAATATTCTCATATGACTTTTGCTCTTCATTCTCTCTTTCTGCATAAACTGAACCGCGCTCATCATAGTATTCCAGCCATTGTTTATACAGTTCACTGTTCAGATTATCCTCGCTGCTTTCGCTGTTGTCAAAAGGTTCAGGTTCCTCAGTATTCTCTTCCAGTAACGGATTCGATTCCAATTCCTGCTGGACATAATCATTCAGCTCCAAGGAAGACATCTGCAAAATAGCAATCGCCTGGCGCAGTTCAGGTGTCATCAACAGTTTTTGTTGTTGTTGCAAAAAAATATCCGGTGTCAGCCGCATTGCTAGTCTCCTATAACATATTGTTCACGATAACAATTCTCCATCTTTTATTTAAATCCTGCCTTGAGCCGGGTTTGAAGTTTGGCCTCCGCATACGCTTCGAGTTTGCGCATACGGTATGCTGCTCCTGATTTACTTAGAGGCGGCTCCATCAGTTTACCCAGTTCAGCTAAACTGCTGTCAGGAAAATCGATCCTGAGTTGTACCAATTGTACATATTGTGAAGGTATGCCTTCCCAGCCTTCCTGTTCCAGTAATAATTTTATCAGGTTGGTCTGCCGGACTGCCGCGTCAATAGTTTTTGCCAGGTTGGCAGTTTCGCAATTCACCTGCCGGTTTACATCATTGCGCATCGATTTGATGATCCGCACATTTTCAAACTCCAGCAAAGCATTGCTCGCTCCTACCACTCTTAAAAAGTCGGCTATTTTTTCACTTTCTTTTACATAAAGAAATTGGTTGTTTTTCCTTTCACCAAGCCTGGCCGGAATCTTAAAGCGCAGCAGAATCTTTTGCAGATCGGCTGCCAACCTGGCATCATTAATCACTAACTCCAAATGATATTCGCCTTCCGGCCGGTTTATGAAACCGCGGTTTAAAAATACCCCCCGCAAGAATGCTTTCTTGCAGCAGCTTGTCGCGATCAATTCCTGATTGACTGCTGGTTTGATCTTTATATTACGGTCAATGATATTTAAACCCTCCAGGGTTGCAAACTCCTGTTTCTCTTTAAGAGGGGCAGTGACGATATATACTCTGGTTTTATTGAATCTTTTGCGTTTTTCCATCCTCACTGCCGGCTGCAGGTTTTGTTCTTTCAGCATTTTAAATATTTTTCTGGCAGTTGCAGCTTTCTCAACCACTACCTCCAGGTCGTACTGACCGCCTTCCTGACAATGAATTTGAGCACTGGTCAGGAGCAGGGCTGACAGTTCTGCCTTCCTGCAGCATTTTCTTTCCGGCATAATGCGGGTCAATTCATTTCTAACATCATTGGCAAAACTCAAAAACTTCTCTCCCTTCCCAGCGGGGGAAAATTACTCAAGCATAGATAATATCCATAACCACCTGGGCAATTTTATCACAATCATGCCAGGCAACCTCATCATCAGAGATCAGATCCCTTTCAATTACAGTATAACCCATTGACTGAATTTTTTCTGACTCGGGTTTGACCGGCACCGCTTGTTCTTTCTGGTATCGATTTAACCTGTCTGTATCGATATGACCGGTATTGACAATTACATATTCAATAATATCCCGGTCCACATAATCCAGCAAACAACGTAAATGGTCTGCTGCTGTAAAGCCATCTGTTTCTCCGAGTTCAGTCATAATATTGCAGATGAATATCTTTTTAGCTTTTGATTGTGAAATTGAACCTGCTACTCCATTGACCAGCAGATTGGGGATGATACTGCTATAGAGGCTTCCAGGCCCCATAATAACAGCATCAGCATCGGCAATCGCTTCCAGTGCAGCCGGCATCGAATGGCAGTCTTCCGGAATTAATTTCAGTTTTTCAATACTACAAGGGTATTCTCTGATTGAGGTTTCTCCTTCTACTATGGTGCCATCAGCCATTACTGCTGCCAATCTGATAGGTTCCAGGGTCACAGGTACCACTTGTCCTCTAACCTTCAAGACTTTGCTTACCTCTTTGATTGCAGAAACGAAATCCCCTGTAATTTCCGTCATGGCTACCAATAAAAGATTCCCCAGGTTATGCCCCTTTATACTGTCTCCCTGTCCAAAACGATGCTGAAATATTTTATCCATTAGTGTTTCGGTTTCTGCCAGAGCCACCAGACAACTGCGAATATCTCCCGGGGGCAAAACTCCCAATTCAGCTCGCAGTCTTCCTGAACTTCCTCCGTCATCAGAAACCGTGACAATTGCAGTAAGCTTGGATGTAATTTTTTTTAAACCTTTGAGCAAAACTGACAGACCCGTCCCCCCGCCTATTACAACGATTTTCGGTTCGTCATCTGTAAGGCTTCCTTTAGACAGCATTCTACTCCTCCTTCATATCTTCGGAAATATCTTTATCAATTTGGTATTTTGCAATATCTCTATGCCGGATAATAATTTTATATCCCAGACTTCTGAGTTTTCTGCCAATATTATCAGCCAGCACTACAGAGCGGTGCTGTCCTCCGGTACAGCCTATGGCTATAACAAGATTGGTTTTTCCTTCGCCGATATAGTAGGGGATCAGGAATTTGAGCAGATTTATCAAACGACGAATAAATGATTTGGTGACCGGGGAGGAAAGCACAAAATCGATCACTTCCTTATCTTCTCCCGTCAGATGCCGCATGACAGGGTCATAAAAAGGGTTTGCCAAAAAGCGCACATCCATAACGATATCTGAATCAATAGGGATCCCTAACTTGTAGCCAAAGGAGATGATATTGATAAAGAATCCTCCTGTATTGCGCTCAAAGTAAATACTCTGCAGTTTGTTCTTTAATTCCAGGGGAGATAAATTGGATGTGTCAATAACCAAATTGGCCTGGCCGCGCAGTTCCTCCAGCATGACCCGCTCCTGCCGTATCGATTCCAGCAGGCTGCTGTTGCTGGCCAAAGGATGACGCCGTCTTGATTCTTTAAAGCGGCGGATCAGGACATCATCGGCTGCTTCCAAAAACAATATTTCATAGGGGATCGAATTATCCTGCATATCTTGTAATGCACGTGACAGGTCAAGAAAGAATTCTCCCCCTCTTACATCGATGACCAGCGCTACTTTGTCGATCTTCCCTTCTGACTGCCAGCTAAGTTCAACAAACTTAGTCAGTAATGCCGGGGGTAAATTATCAACACAGTAATAGCCCATGTCTTCCAGGCAGTTAATGACCTGTGTTTTGCCAGCTCCTGATAAGCCGGTTATAATTAGTGTATGCAGCCCTTCACTTTTTTCGACCATCTTTTATACCCCCCTTGTTCCTGCAAATTGACAATACGCTCCCCTGGTATTCCCAATTGTTCGATCACGGTCCTGCCATAGTCCAGTTGCCCAACTGTTTCCTGAAAATGGGCGTCACTGTTGATTATAAAAGTGACTCCTTGTTCCTTCGCTATCATTATATCAGAAATAGGCGGATATCCATGGCCGCAATTAATTTCGAAAAGCACCTGGTTTCTTGCGCAGGCTTTGGCAACTTCAGCAATATCAACATGAAAAAATAACCCGGGATGGGATAAAATATCAAGCTGGGGGTTATTGTCAAGGGCCGCTACGGTTGCCTGTGTGTTTGCTGCTACTGCCTTCTGTCTTTGCCGGCGGCTTAAATGGCGGAAAAAGTTTTGTCCATTAAGATGGATCCCGTGTGACAACGAAGTTGGCAGTGTATAGGGATGCAGCCCGGCAATAATAATATCCAGCGGTTCCATATCCGTTACGTTGATATCAAGATGACCGTCCAGATCCCTGATATTCGCTTCTACTCCCAAAAGTATATCGATGTCAGGAAAAAAACTGCTGAAAGCATCAATGCGCAAGCGCATGTTTTTGAGTGTTCCGGCATCTTTGATCCCTATGCCAAGTACCAGCGGTCCATGGTCGGTTATGGCAACTTCTTTGAGTCCCCGGGATCGGGCTGCTTCTATGATCTGAAGGTCGCTCTGACGGCCGTCACTATGCCTGGAATGAGTATGATAGTCGCCGAAAAAATCCATCTGCCCATTCTCCTCGTATCAAATATTTGTAGTTTTAATATGCCCGATGACCCGGGTAATATGAACAGATGAAAAAAGCAGAGCGCTCAACGCTCTGCCCAATTATTTTCGCCTCAACCAGCGGGGCTTGTTTGTGCCTGAATCTTTATTATTTTGTGCGGCTTGTCAGCATCTTTCCATTTAATTACCCAATTGCGTTTTTAGGAAATCGATCACCTCTACCGGGGTAGGATCGATTCCATAAGCTAAAGCCAGATAATAACTTACGTAATCGCCGGTATAAATCAGAGAATACAGCCGGGCCAAAAAACTTTTCCCGGTACTTTCTACTTCGATAACCGCTTTTACCTCCGGCAATACGATGTCTTTGGTAATCATTATCCGCTTGTGTATCCTTTCATTATCCAATGTATCCTTAAGGATGATGATCACCATTCTGGACAGTATATCTGCCGGCAGCTTAAACCCTACGATTTCATTATGGTTCAATTCCGGAAAGAGGCTATAAAACGCTGGTGACTTGGCATTCTCATTGATTTGGCCCTTCCAGCGCATAGCTGCTGCTTCAGTAGTACCCGTGACTCCCCAGATGACAGGCAGGCTGTCTTGCAACAAGGAGGCAATTTGCCTGGCTCGATTTTTATCTTCATCTGCCTGCGGCCCTAAATTTTCGCGCATACCTTCCAGCAGTTGAGCCGTTTCCATAATGGCCTCCCGGGCTCCCGGCAATATTGCTAATTGTTCCAATATCAAAGCTACCGGGGCCAATAAATATCCGGAGGCAGCGCGGGGCACTAAATGACCCGGGATGATGGTTAAACTGTCGCCGTTTTTTCTGGCTAAATCGGCTAATCTTCCTCCGCTGGTCACACAGATCAGAGAAGCTCCCCTGTCCCTGGCTGAATGATAAGCCTGTAAAGTTTCTTCCGTATTGCCTGAATAACTTACCGCAATCACCAGAGAATTTTCATTCACAAAATGCGGGATCTGATAATCCCGGTTGACGATCAGCGGTTTGGCTGCTTCAATTTGTCCCCAGGTCCTTAATATATCGCCGCCGATGGCAGAACCGCCCATTCCGCAAATTAAAATATGATCGTAGCTGCGCTGATATTTACCGTTAAAATCAAATTCCATCTGCAGACAATCCTTAAATTGCTGCGGCAGGCCATAAAGATAATCAGCCATTATTTGTTCATTATTGATCATGTTCATACATCCCCCAGATCACAGATTTCTTTATATCCATGGGCAATGGCTGCAATACAGCCATATAAGCCGATATCATTGCCTAACGTGGTGGTTTCAATGATCAAATCCCGCCGGTGCAGCGGAAAAGCTTTTTCCCCAACATATTCCTTGATAGGCTCCAGTAATAGATCTCCCAGGCCTATCATCACGCCGCCGCCTATGACTACGATCTGCGGATTGAACAAATGAACCAGGTTGGCTATCCCAATACCCAGATTTTGACCCAGTTCTTTTATGAGCTTCAAAGCTTCCGGGTCACCTTTCCGCGCCGCTTTGCCCAGTTCAGGTGCCCCCACCGCCGACCCGCAGCCACAGGCTGTTATATTTTGCCCTCTACCTGCTTTGATCAATGCTTCTATTTGTTTGGTTACAGCTGTCCCGGAAGCAACTGCCTCCAGGCAACCCCGTCGTCCGCAGCTGCACTCAGCTCCTGATGCATCAATAACCATATGGCCGAATTCTCCTCCCCCACCCCTCCAGCCATGATAAAGCCGGTCATTTATAATGATCCCGCCGCCGACCCCTGTGCTGACGGTAAGGTAAAGAAGATGGGTGTATTTCCGGTCCTGACCGAAATGATATTCACCTAAAGCAGCCAGATTGGTATCTTTATCAACAACTACCGGCCTTCCCAGGCGACGGCTCAGTTCTTCTTTGAATTCCACCCGCTGCCACCCTAAATTAGGGGAGTCTTCGATGACCGCCCCGGGATAAGTGACCGGCCCGGGAACAGCTACAGCAATACCTTTTACCGAGTCATGCTGTGCCTCAGCAATCTTTATCCACTCCAGAATATTATCTGCAATCAAATCTATTACTGAGGAGGCATTGCCGTGAGGGGTCAGTTGTTTGGTCTTCTGCAAGATTTGTCCGTCGGAGGTCCCGATCCCGCTCAATATTTTGCTTGCCCCCAGATCAACACCGATGATCACTTCGCGGGACATTTACCACACCTGCCATTTTTTAATGATCGCGGGGGCTTAATATAAAGCGGTGAAGCGCTTCTGCCACCCCTTCCTCTTCGTTGCTGGCTGTTATATAATCAGCCGTTTCCTTGACTGATTTTCGTGCATTTCCCATAGCAACACCAATCCCTGCCCACTCGATCATAGCCATATCGTTGTAACTGTCACCGATAGCCAATACTTCTTTACGGTCTATTCCATAATGCTCGGCGATCACTTTCAGTGCATCACCCTTGTTGGCCCGGGCATCCATAACTTCAAGATAGTACGGTTTGGATCTGGTAATATTAAGCTCGCGGGTATAGATCCCACGCAATTCCATTTCCATGTCCAAAAGCAGCTTTTCATTTTCGATTACTGCAAGTATTTTACAGCTTTCCTGACGGGAGGCTTCACCGATCAGGTCTTTTATGATCACCGGTTCTACTCCTGCCAGATGGGAATACTCCTCCCCCTCCTCGGTCAGGCTTTCCATACAAAGCTGGTCATTAAAATAGGCCTGGAAGTGAACTTTGCTTTTCTTAAAGTATTGCATAATTTCAACTGCTTTATCCTTGGGTAAAGGGCGATAATAAAATACATCCCCTGAATTGCTGCATTTAACCAGAGCTCCCTGGTAAGTGATGATGGGAATATCTCTGACCGATTCCAGTTGTCTGGCATAGGGAAGCGCTGATACAAACATGCGCCCGGTAGCTAATGTGACGATGACGCCCTTTTCCTTAACCTGATGAATGGCTGCTTTGCATTGGGGAGAAATTTGTAATCCTGAATTAAGCAATGTATCATCCAGGTCAATAGCTACAAGTTTTATACCCATATTGCCTCCTTTACCTGATATCAGTAAGCCGAGCAAGTGCCCGGCTTCCAATACCCTATACCATTTACATATACAAAATTTGCTATGATTATTATTTATCTTTTACAAAATAACTTAATAAGAAACTTACGATTGTCAAAACCAGTGCACTTAAAATAGCAGCACCAAAACCAGAAATATCAAAGCCTTTGACCGTAATGGCAGTCAGCCAAAGCATAAAACCGTTTATCACCAGGGTAAATAACCCTAATGTTACGATATTCAGCGGCAAGGTCAAAATAATCAATACAGGACGGATAATAGCGTTGATAATGCCTAGAAAAACGGACCCTACTATGGCTCCCCAGAAGGTCAGTTCAAAGCCGGGAATCAGGTATGCAGTGATAAAAATTGCCACGATATTCAACAACCATCTTAAAATCCAGCCTTTCAAATGTGTTGCCCCCCTCTCGTTGATTAAACTCCTGTCCTGCAATTATTTTACCATATAAATATGACAAATCATTCATTTAAGCTGGAGTTATTTGCTTGCTGATGAAAATAATCGAAAACCTTTTGGGCTGCCTTTTTATTCATACCCGGTACATCTGCTAAAACTTCCACACTGGCCTGGCGAATTCTATTCACTGAGCCAAGACTTTTGAGCAAAGCTTTTCTACGGGTAAGGCCGATTCCGGCAATGTTATCAAGCTCCGAGGAATTGAGCTTTTTCCCTCGCCTTAAACGATTGTAATCCAGTGCAAATCGATGGGCTTCATCCCGCAGGCGCTGCAGTAATTTCAAGCCTTCATCCCGTGCCTTTAATCTGATTGGTTCTCCGTTTCCAGGTATCCATATTTCTTCGTTTTTTTTAGCCAGTCCAAATACCGGAATATCGATTTGCATATGATCGAAAACTGTCTGCACACTGTTGACCTGGCCTAATCCCCCGTCGATTATAATCAGATCAGGCAACGGAAGAAAAGCAGCATTGCCGCTTTGTGCCTGTTTAAACCGCCGCTCCAGGGTTTCGGCCAAAGAAGCAAAATCATTATTCTGATCTGTTTTCATTTTAAATCGACGGTAGGCTTTTTTATCTGCGGCCCCATCTGTAAAAACCACCATGGATGCTACTGTTTCCCCTCCGGACAAATGAGAAATATCATAGCATTCTATTCGCTCAGGCACCACTTCCAGCTGCAGAACCTGGCTGAGACGTAACAGCGCATTTCGGTTTTTAAGACTCTGCCGGTATTTTTCTTCCCAAAGCACAGCGGCATTTTCCTCCGCCATAGTCAGCAAATGCTTCTTATCACCCTTATGGGGTTTTTTAATGGCTACTTTGTGTCCCGACTTTCCGCTCAGCCAGGATTCGAGCAGCTCGATCTGTGCAGGCAGCTGGTTGACCAGGATCTCCCGGGGGATATCCTGGTTATTATCATAATACTGACGGATAAAGAAATCGATCACTTCGCTGCTTTCTTCATCTATCGCCTGTTTCAGCCAGAAGAAATCTTTCCCGCTGATTTGCCCGCCGCGGATCCTTAAGACCAGCAGCAGATTCTCACGTTCCCCGGCTATTTGTGCTATCAGATCCAGATCATAAGGGGTTTCAAAAGCAATCTTCTGCTCAGCAGACATTTTCTTAATATGATTGATTTGATCGCGCCAGGCAGCCGCCTTTTCATATTCCATATTGGCAGCTGCTTCCTGCATCCGTTTCTCGCATTCCCTGATGATCGGAAGATGCTGGCCTTCCATGAAAGCAATGACGCTTTCCACCCGGGACGCGTAAGCTTCTTCTGACACTTTGCCCGTGCAAGGTGCCAGACATCTGCCCATGTCATAATTAAGGCAGGGACGATCGCGGCGTTGTAAAGTTTTGCAGGTCCTGAGCGGATAAATCTCCGCCAGCATCTTAAGTGTTTCCCGTAAGGAAGTAACATCGGTATATGGGCCAAAATAGCGTGAGATACCGTCTTTTGCTTCCCGGGTAATACATACCCGGGGGTACTTCTGCCCTATAGTGATCTTTACATAGGGATAGGTCTTGTCATCGCGGAGGTCTATATTATATCTAGGCTGCCAGGCTTTAATGAGATTATTCTCCAGAATCAAAGCTTCAACTTCGGTGCCGGTAACGATGTAATCAAAGTCTGCCACCCGCGCCATCATAGCCTGAACTTTGGGGTGCAGTTTATCCTGGGCTTGAAAATAAGAGCGCATCCGGTTACGCAAAGCTTTGGCTTTGCCCACATAAATGATCTGCCCTTCCTGATCTTTATATAAATATACGCCTGGCTTTAACGGCACCATTTTCAGCCGTTCCTTTAACATTTTATCCTCCGATTTTTTACTGGTGCAGGACTTGAATAAGTTACCTGCACCAGTAATGTTTCTTTTTCATTTTTATATCGCCGGACTGGAAATTGAACCGGATCGGGGTAATAGGTCCCTTAGATATTTAGCGGTGTAAGAATCAGGGCAGCAGGCTATTTCTTCGGGTGTTCCGGCTGCAACTATCAAGCCTCCGTTTTCTCCGCCTTCCGGCCCTAAGTCCACGATATAGTCGGCTGATTTTATGACATCCAGATTATGTTCAATGATCAGAACCGTATTGCCATTGTCGACCAACCGGTTTAACACCCCCAGCAGATGTCTGACATCTTCTTTGTGTAATCCGGTGGTCGGCTCATCAAGAATATATAATGTCTTGCCGGTAGCACGTTTGGAAAGCTCCGTACCCAGCTTTACCCGCTGGGCTTCACCGCCGGACAGGGTAGGCGCAGGCTGGCCCAATTGTATATAGCCCAAACCAACATCCTGCAGCACCTTCATTTTCCGGTGTACCCGCGGAATGGATTCAAACACATCGACTGCTTCATCTACTGTCATACTTAAGACTTCCGAAATGTTCTTACCCTTGTATTTTACTTCCAGCGTCTCCCGGTTATAACGTTTGCCTTTGCATACTTCACAAGGTATGTAAACATCCGGCAAAAAATGCATGGCAATTTTAATAATGCCATCACCCGAACAAGCTTCACACCTGCCGCCCCTGACATTAAAACTGAAGCGGCCCGGCTTATATCCACGCATACGGGCTTCCTGGGTCCCGGCAAACAATTCCCGTATCCCGTCAAATGCTCCGGTATAAGTGGCCGGATTGGAACGAGGTGTCCGACCGATCGGTGACTGGTCAATATTGATCACTTTGTCCAAATACTGTGTTCCGGTAATATCCTTATGCTTACCCGGACGATGCCGCCCGCCGTGTAATTTTTTCATCAGCCCCGGATAAATGATTTCCTCAACCAAGGTACTTTTACCGGAACCCGATACCCCGGTTATGACTACCATTTGCCCCAGCGGGATATTGACATCGATGTTCTTTAAATTGTTCTGGGAAGCCCCTTTGATCGTTAAATACCTGCCATTTGCTCTACGGCGGACAGCAGGCAGGGGGATGTCCCGGCTGCCTGCCAGGTATTGTCCGGTCAGGGAAGCCGCACATTTCATAATATCCTGCAATGAACCCTGGGCCACGATTTCGCCCCCATGTCTGCCGGCCAGCGGCCCGATATCCACAATATGGTCGGCGGCCCGGATGGTATCTTCATCATGTTCGACCACGATGACGGTATTGCCCAAATCACGCAATCTTTTCAAAGTAGCCAGCAAGCGATCATTATCGCGGGGATGCAGTCCGATGCTGGGCTCATCCAATACATAAAGAACCCCTACCAGGCTGGTACCTACCTGTGTTGCCAGGCGGATGCGCTGTGCTTCTCCGCCGGAGAGACTTCCTGCCTGCCGGTCTAAAGTAAGGTAATCCAGTCCAACATCGATCAAAAAGGTCAGCCGTTCCTTGATTTCTTTGATAATCTGCCGGGCGATGATAGCCTCCCGCTCGTCCAGCACTAAATTGTCCAGAAAGCGGCGGGTCTGCTTGACAGATAAGGAGGTAACTCCGTTGATGGACTGACCTCCTATGAGTACCCACAAAACCTCTTCCCGCAGCCTCTTGCCTTGACAGGTCGGGCAAAGGTTGGAAGTCATAAATTTTTCTATTTCTTCCCGGGCATAATCTGATTTGGTTTCCTTGTAACGGCGGGTCAGATTATTTATTACCCCTTCATAGCTGGAGCGAAATGTGTTGGTCTCTCCGTATGAATTGGTATAAGTAAGGACAAATCTCTCTTCTCCGCTGCCATACAGGATTTTATGCATTTGTTTATCATTCAGTTCCTTTAAAGGTTTGTCCAGCGGGATCCGGTGTTTTTCGGCCATGGCAAAAAGAATACTATTATAGTAGGTAAATAAATTATTTGACCAGGGAATGATCGCTCCCTCTTCCAGGCTCAGGTTAGTGTCCACCACCAGCGCGGGATCAATCTCTCTGGTTTCACCCAGACCGCTGCAATCCGGGCAGGCTCCGAAAGGATTATTGAAGGAGAACATGCGGGGACTCAGTTCCGGCAAACTGAAGCCACATTGAGGGCAGGCAAAATCCCGGTTGAACATTAGTTCTTCTTCGCCTTCCTCTTTGAGCAGCTGGACTTTGATCGTACCTTCACTCAGCTCAAAAGCCAATTCCAATGATTCCGCCAGGCGGCTGCGTATCCCTTCCTTTATGATCAACCGGTCAAGAACTACGCTGATGTCATGCTTTTTATTTTTATCCAGTTCAATTTCTTCATCTGCTGTATATTCGAACCCATCCACAATGATCCTGACAAAACCATCCCGGAAAAGTTTACTGACAACTTTTTTATGTTCTCCTTTTTGCCCTTTGATAATCGGGGCTAATATTTTTATTTTGCTTCCAGCGGGCAGATCCAGCAGCTGATCTGCCACCTGATCCACTGTCTGCCTCTGGATCGGCAAATGGCAGGTCGGGCAATGAGGCCGCCCCACCCTGGCAAATAACAACCGCAGATAGTCATAGATTTCTGTAACCGTTCCTACAGTTGAACGCGGATTATTGGAAGTAGACTTCTGGTCGATGGAAATGGACGGTGACAGGCCTCCAATAAAATCCACATCGGGTTTATTCATCTGCCCCAAAAACTGCCTGGCATAGGTGGAAAGTGACTCAACATACCGCCTCTGCCCTTCATTATAAATGGTATCGAATGCCAGACTGGATTTCCCGGAGCCTGATACGCCGGTAAATACAATCAGCTCGTCTCTGGGCAATTCAATATCGATATTCTTTAAATTGTGCTGCCGGGCCCCTTTTACCACAATGCTATTTTGCATATTTTCTTCTCCTCTGGTTTAAGCTTTACGTTTCTTATCGACGACGATTGGAACGGGTCTTGCTTTTCGGCGGCCTGGCCAACTCCCGCATCATATCGCGCAATCCTGCCGCTCTTTCAAACTCAAGTTTTTCAGCTGCTTTCAGCATCTCAGTCTCAATTTCTTTTATCAGTTTTTTCCGTTCCTCCGCCGGCAGGCTTTGATACTCATTGATACTATAATGGCCTTCTTCCTCGGCCAGCGATGGTTCTATTGCTGCATATACTGCTTTGCGAATGGATTCCGGGGTGATATTGTGCAGCTGGTTATGATTTATCTGCTTTTCCCGCCGGCGATTGGTTTCATCAATAGCCTTCTGCATGGAGTCAGTAACTTTGTCGGCATACATGATAACTTTCCCCTCCACGTTTCGGGCCGCCCGGCCGATGGTCTGGATCAGTGAACGTTCGGAACGCAAAAAGCCTTCTTTGTCAGCATCCAGAATGGCTACCAGCGCTACTTCCGGCAAATCCAATCCTTCCCGCAGCAAGTTGATACCGATCAAAACATCAAAGCTGCCCAGGCGAAGCTCACGCAATATTTCCAGTCTTTCCAACGCATCGATATCCGAATGCATATACCTGCAATTAATGCCGTTTTCGTCCAGATAATCTGCCAGATCCTCTGCCATACGCTTGGTCATGGTGGTCACCAAAACCCTGAAGCCTGCTGCAACTTTTTCCTGGATCTCTTCCATCAGGTCATCGATCTGATGCAGGGTCGGCTTGACCTCGATCAAAGGATCGATCAATCCGGTAGGTCTGATGATCTGCTCTGCGATTTGAACGCTGTGCTCCATTTCAAACTCTCCCGGGGTGGCACTGACATAAATGACTTGATTACGCTTGGCTTCAAATTCGCTGAAGCGCAAAGGGCGGTTGTCAAGGGCAGAAGGAAGGCGGAAGCCAAACTCTACCAGATTTTGTTTACGGGAGCGGTCGCCGGCAAACATTCCCCTCACCTGCGGCAGACCTATGTGGGATTCATCCATAAACAGCAGATAATCTTCCGGGAAAAAATCGATCAGGGTATAAGGAGGTTCCCCCGGAGCTCGTCCGGTAATATAGCGTGAATAGTTCTCGATCCCCTTACAATAGCCAATTTCTCTTATCATCTCCAGATCATATCTGGTTCTTTGTTCAATACGCTGCGCCTCGATCAACTTGCCCTCCTGCTTGAACTTTTCCACTTGCTCCGCCAGTTCGGCCTCAATGGCTTCTGCTGCTGTCAGCATGTTTTCCCGGGTAGTGACGAAGTGTGAAGCAGGAAAGATCATGATATGGTTACGGCGCCCGTAAATTTCACCGGTCAAAGGATTAAACTCCACCAGTCTTTCAATTTCATCCCCAAAAAATTCAATTCTGATCGCCCTTCCCCAGGAAGAAGCCGGGTAAACCTCCACTACATCTCCCCGTACCCGGAAATGTCCCCGTTCAAAAGCCACTTCATTCCTTTCGTAATGAGTCTCTACCAGCCGGCGCAGTAATTTTTCCCGGCTGATTTCTGTCTGCGGGCGAAGGGATATGGCCATTTCGTAATAATCCTGCGGGGCCCCCAGTCCATAAATACAGGACACACTGGCTACGATCAAAACATCCCTTCTTTCAAGAAGAGAAGCCGTTGCCGAATGGCGCAGGTTATCGATTTCATCATTTATGGAAGAATCTTTTTCGATATAAGTATCCGTAGAAGGCACATAGGCTTCCGGCTGATAATAATCATAATAACTGATGAAATATTCCACCGCATTTTCCGGAAAGAACTGTTTGAATTCTGCATAAAGCTGTCCGGCCAGGGTTTTATTAGGAGCCATCACCAGGGTAGGCCGCTGCACCTGCTCGATGATTTTAGCCATGGTAAACGTTTTACCGGAACCGGTCACCCCCAGCAAGGTTTGCTGCTGATAACCTTTAAGCAATCCCTCGGTCAGCTTATGGATCGCTTCCGGTTGGTCTCCGGTGGGTTTATAATCAGAATGTAAAACAAATTGTCCCATATCATCACGACCTTGATAATTTTACGCACACTGGATCAGAAGAATCCCTATGGATAGTAATCTTCTGCCCGGGGAGATTCCTGTATTTATATTATAGTATTCTATATGATCATAGCCAATAAAACCGTTGCCCAAGCTTCCATCACCTGGGAAGGGAACCGGTAATTTCGCCAATGATCTCTTCTCTTAGCTGAGCCCCTTTTTTATAATCGGCGGCTGTTTCATAGATCCGCTTTAATTCGGCCAGTTTTTGTTGGGCTTTTTCCAGCTGTTGCTGAGCTTCCTGCAGCAGCTTTTCATTCTGCCTTTGCCACTTCGCCATTTGCGGCCCGCATTGCTGCAGGTCATAATGGTCCAAATATTGTTGGCTGTCAATGATTTCATCCCCGGGCTGTAAATTCACTGCCAGGAATCCTGCATCAACTAAAGCTACCTGGAAATTAGGGATAATGATGGCAGTCAAACTGTCTGCATCGAAACCACAGTAGTAATATTCCACCACCAAATCTTTTTGCCGGGCTTTATCAGCAATCGCCGCTATCATTGCAGATTTCCCGCTACCTGCCGGTCCCGTAAAAAGATATCTTTTCCGGCAGGCCTGGCTTAGCGTATCAATATAGTTTATCATTCCTTCTGCCGTCACTGCACTGGCAAAATAATGTTTTTCTTTTCCGGGTGAATCGAAGATACGCGTGGTCAAATCATCTGCCAGTTCTGACATCTTCATCTGGTTGATATGGGCAGCGGTTATTTTTTTGATGGCATCGGAATATCTACCTGCGTCAAGCAAATGTTGTGAGGCTGTTTGACTGCATCGGGCTATTTGTTCATACAAATCTTCTATAACACCGGTTTTTCTCGTTAGCATGCTTTGGTCCATAAAAGACGCAATATCTAAGAAGCGGACCAAAGGGATCTCCTTATAGGCCACGGATTCGATCAATTGGCTGCAGACCACTGCAGTCTCCATTTCCGGGATCAATATTCCCTCAGGATTTAAGGGATCAGAAGCTGAGATCCAGAACTCAGCGCATAAACCTCTTTCCAGAACATCCTCACCCAGCTGCCGTATAAAAACTCCCTGCCCCGAACCAAGCGGTCCTTCAAGAACATACAGCCGATGAAGACCACAAAGCAGCTGCGGGATAAAAGTGTGAAAACCCCGGCGGGTATTGCTGCTGGTAAAAACATAACGAACCTTTTCCCGATTTTGCATAGTAAAAGCCCCTCTCCCATTTGCCTGCTTTAGTATATGCAAAACAGCCAAAAGGAGTTTATTTTTCCGGATATAAAAAAGGTGCTGTAATGTTCGATTCAGCACCTTTTTTGTTTACTGTCCTTGTTTCTAAAAATCCCTTAATAAATTTGTTTTTTTATAAGCTCTATGGCTTTCTGCAGTTGTACGTCCTCTGTGTCATCTTCGGGAGCTTCTACAATGTAATCTGGAGTAATACCGATTTTGTTGATATCCGTTCCATTGGGTGTGAAATATTTCTGGGTGGTAAGCTGCAGAGCGCCCCCGTCAGGTAATTGGAAGATCGTCTGCACCAGACCTTTGCCAAAAGTTTGCTCTCCGACCAGCAGCGCCCTTTTATTATCCTGTAAAGCACCGGCCAAAATTTCTGATGCACTGGCACTATTGCCATTGACTAAAACCACCAGCGGAATATCAACCGATTGTCCGGTGGCCTGGTGTACGGTTTCATTGCCATAACTGTCAGCAACACTTACCACTTCCTGGCCATTTTCAAGAAAAAGGCTGGCAATGGTGATTGAGGCTTGAAATTCGCCGCCCCCATTATCACGCAAATCCAGGATCAATCCCTGGATATTGTTTTCCCCCAGCAAAGTATTGAGGCTGTCGGCCATTTCCTGGGCAGACAGGGTATGAAACTGGTTCAGTTTGATATATCCGGTACCCGGAATCTCATCAAGGACTTTGGCATCCACAGAAGGTACATTAATAATTTCGCGTATTATGGTAAATTCATATTCTTTTCCATCGCTTTCCCGATATACAGTCAGAAGCAGCTGAGTCCCCGGTTCACCACGCATCTGATGTACCACTTCATCCTGGCTCATATTCATGGTACTTTCACCATTGATGCCGATGATTATATCCCCGTTTTTGATACCCGCTTTAAAGGCGGGGGTATCCTTTATCGGTGCTACGATTTTATGCCGGCCTTCATCATCCTGTAAAACATATACTCCGATGCCGCCGAATTTTGCTTCCAATTTACTCTCCAGATCCTCCCAGGTTTGCGGATCGAGATACCGCGAATAGGGATCTTCAAGGGAGGCCACAATGCCTTCTGTCGCGCCGTTGATCAAACCTGCCGAATCGGAATCATACAACGACTGTGTATTGACCAGACCCAATACACTAAAAAAAGTAGTCACAGCTGTAAAGTTTGTCAACAAAAGCAACAAAACCAAAGCTGTGGCAATGCCGCCGATTATAGCAAAAAATATACTTAGTCCTTTAATGAATCCCCGCATTTATAAATCTTCACCACCATACTGCATTTTATTTCAAAACTCCAATTTATATGTTACTCCACCAAAGATAACATTAATAGTTTTTTCGGGAATCAGACAGCAACAAATATAACAAATTTATGACAAAAAAGAGCAGAGCTCGTGCTCCGCTCTGATAAAGTGATTATATTTGCCGCTAAATATAACTCATCGGATTGGTATCCACACCATTGATCCTTACTTCAAAATGTAAATGCGGCCCGGTGCTCCAACCTGTCGAACCAACTTTGCCAATGGTCTCGCCTTTGGTTACCGAAGCTCCGTTGGCAGCGATAATGGTAGACATGTGCGCATAGAGCGTGGAAATCCCGCCGCCATGATCGATGACTACCACCTGACCATAGCCTCCCATCCACCCGGTCTGAATCACCGTACCGCTGTCAGCTGCTACAATATTAGCCCCGCTTGGAGCTCCTATATCAACTCCGGTATGCTTCTTGTTATATTTTAAAATGGGATGATATCTCATGCCATACGGAGATGTGATGGTGCTGTAACCAGGTGCAGGCCAGGTAAAAACACCTGTACCCTGTTGCTCTCCGCTGGTGCCTGCCTGAATCCTGCGGATCAAAGTTTCCAGTTCCTTGGAAGTTTGCTCTAATTCTTTCAGCGCTTTTTCATATTGCGCCTTTTCCTGCTGTACACTGGTTAAGATTTTTTTCTTGTCCTGCTTTTGATCGCTTAATTCTTCCCTTTTGGATTTTTCGCTGTCCTGGGCATAGAGCAACTCATTTTTCTGTACTTCCAGCTCACTTTTATTAAGTTCCAGAGTCTTTTTTTGTTGATTGATAGATTCGATCAAGGCTATATCCTGTTCTACGATCATATTCAAGAGGTCATAACGAGTCAGGAAATCCTTCAGGTCGGTTGCAGACAATAATACTTCCAGGTAAGTCAAATCGCCTTTTTCGTATATGTACACCAATCGGTCACTTAACTGTTGATTTTTTTCCTGCAGGTCGGCTTCTGCCAGTTCAATGTTTTCTTCGGTTACTGCGATATTGGTTTGTAAATATTCGATCTTGTCTTCCAGGGTTTTGATTTCATTTTCTTTTTGAATAATGTTTTTTTCTATGCTCTGTATTTGTCCCATTATGGTATTTTCTTGTTTTTTGGCACTATTCAATTTACTCTGCTGGGCATTGATCTTTTGTCCTACATCCTGCAGTTGATTACGGGCATCATCAATTTCATCAGCATATACCGGCAAAATGCTGACCAGAAAAAAGGTTGACAATACCGCCAGGCTTAACCATTTTTTTAATCTCTTCATTCTGAAATCACCCTCCTTTGACCAGGCTGCAAAAATCGATCAAACATCCAGATATTTATTTAGGGAAAAATAAGTAGCGATAACTCCCAGCAGCATTCCTGCCGCCAGTAAGCCCGCATAAATATGGAGCAAAAATCTAACATCGGTAACGATGGGCAGGAATAAAATCGTATGTGCCTGCCCGGTCAGTGAACTGTAACCTAAGGCCAGCAACAACACCGCAATGATCGCACCTGTCAAACCCAAAAATATGCCCTCCAGGAAAAAAGGCATTCTGACAAACCAGTCTGATGCACCAATCAGTTTCATCAGATATACTTCCTTGCGGCGGCTGAATATTGCCAGTCTGATGGTAGTGGAAATCAGAAATACAGCGCCGAAAGCCAATAGAAATATCATTGCAACGCCAACCACTCTGACCCATTTCGTCACCTGAAAGAGCTTGTCTATCACGCCCTTGCCATAATTTACTTTATAGACTCCGTTTAATATCTCTATATTTTTGGCAATATCCGGCACCTGATGGGGGTCCACTGCCTGGATCTCAAATGAATCCCGCAGGGGGTTTTCCCCCAGGGTGGAACCCAGATCATATTCCGTACCACCGAATTTTTCCTGCAGATCTTTCAATCCTTGTTCTTTGGAAACAAAAACAATGGTTTTTACCCCGTCGATTTTTTCAATTTTGCTCTGCAGCAAATCAGTTTCTTTAGCAGATAGTTCTTTATCGATAAAAGCCACTATCTCTACATCCGATTCCAGATTGCTGATGATACTGCTGGCGTTAACGGTGAGCAGTACGGCCGCTCCGAGGATCAATATACATATGGCAACATTGGCTATGGTAGCCAGGGATAATACTCTGTTGCGGTAAAGGGATTTGTAAGATTCGCTGAAAAAATATTTTATATTTCGCATATTCATATTTGCTGCTCCTCGAATTGAACCTGCGAATCAGATACAATTTTGCCTTTCTCCAGCATGACCACTCTTTTGTGTGCCGATTTAACCAACTGCTGGGCATGGGTGGCCATGATCACCGTAGTGCCTTTACGGTTGATATCATACAGTAATTCCATGATTTCCAGGGATGTGTCCATAT
This sequence comes from Syntrophomonas sp. UBA1368, assembly GCA_002305965.1. Taxonomy (GTDB): domain Bacteria; phylum Bacillota; class Syntrophomonadia; order Syntrophomonadales; family Syntrophomonadaceae; genus UBA1368. The sequence continues at coordinate 15,883 of DBRM01000063.1, read as the reverse complement.
CCAGGTTGCCAGTAGGTTCATCGGCGATCAGCATCAACGGTTCATTGGCCAAAGCCCTGGCGATTCCTACCCGCTGTTGTTCCCCGCCTGATAACTGACCGGGAAAGGTATGTTCATAACCTTCCAGCCCTACCTGCTTGATGACCTGCGGTACTCGTTTTTGTATGCTGCGCAGGGGGGCTCCCACAACTTCCATGGCAAAAGCAACATTTTCCGCTACTGTTTTGTTCTCCAGCAGTTTAAAATCCTGAAAAACAACGCCAATATTACGCCTCATTTTCGGTATTTCACTGCGTTTCATTCTGACGATACTGCGTGAATTCATAAAAATTTGGCCACGGCTGGGCAGTTCTTCACGGAAAAGCAATTTAACAAAACTGGATTTGCCAGCACCGCTGGCACCCATCAAAAAAATAAACTCGCCCCGATCAATTTTCAATGAAATATCATCGAGGGCTTTGACACCATTGGGATATATTTTGGAGACATTGTAAAATTGAATCAGCATTTATCTCCCTCCGAAACCATATACAAAATCCTGGCTATATCTGTCGTCGCCGAGAAAATAATTGGCATAAAAAAATCACCCAATCTGGGTGATTCTACAAAATTAAGAAAAATACCTTCTTTATTTTATTGCTTTTTTCTTTTTTAGCAATAAATGTATTTTATTGATGATTTCCTGGACGGTCAGTCCGTAATGCTCCAAAAGCTGATCAGGAGCTCCGGATTGTCCGAATTTGTCGTTTATCCCCAGTCTTTCTACCAGCACCGGACATTCTGCAGCGGTTATTTCTGCCACTGCACTGCCCAGACCACCAAGAATGCTATGTTCCTCTGCCGTCAGTAAAGCGCCGGTGGTTTTTGCCAGATGGATAATCATCCCGGAATCGATAGGCTTTATGGTATGCATATCAACCACTGTGACCTGGATCCCCTCTTCGGCTAAAAGCCGGGCGGCTTGAAGTGATTTTTCCACCATGATACCGCAGGCGATGATAGCGGCATCATTTCCTGTCCGCAGTTCGATGCCTTTTCCAATCACCATATCCATCTTGTTGTCATATATCTTTGGCACTGCCGGACGCCCCAGGCGAAGATAGGCCGGACCTTGCCTTTCATAAAGCTGAAAGAGCGCTGCTTTGGTACTGGGACCATCAGCAGGTACGACTACACACATATTGGGAACCGCACGCATCAGAGCAATATCTTCCACCGCCTGATGAGAACCTCCATCTTCTCCTACTGTCAGCCCGGCATGGGTAGCGCATACTTTAACATTTAAGTTGGCATAAGCAAGTGAATTTCGTACTTGCTCAAAAGCTCTTCCCGCTGCAAACATCGCAAAGGAACTGGCAAATACGGTTTTTCCCGCTGCAGCCAATCCGGCCGACATACCAATCATATTTTGTTCGGCTATTCCGGCATTAAAAAATCTTTCCGGGAAAGTTTTCGCGAAACCTGCTGTCTTGGTTGATGATGACAGATCTGCATCTAAAACCACCACCTCTTCATGCAGGTGTCCCAGTTCCACCAGTGCCTCTCCATAGGCATCACGGGTAGCCTGTTTTTCCAATGTTATTCCTCCTCGTATTTGAATCAGACTTTAACAAATTCCTTTTGCATGAGCATAGGCTTCAATCTCTTCCAAAGCCCGCTCAGCCTCATCCTTTTTCGGTGCGGTGCCGTGCCATTCTGCCTTATCCTCCATAAAGGAACAACCTTTACCTTTTATGGTTTTGGCAATAATTGCTGTGGGCTGACCTTTTATGCTGCGGGATTTTTCCAGGGCGGTCATGATTTGCTCCGGTTGGTGGCCGTCAATTTCAATGACTGCCCAGTTAAAAGCTGCAAATTTGGCTGCGATCGGTCGTACATCCATTACATCTTGCACCCTACCGTCAATTTGCAGTCCGTTATTATCAACGATCGCTGCAAGATTATCCAGGCGATAATGCGCAGCAGCCATAACTGCTTCCCAGACCATCCCTTCCTCCAACTCGCCGTCACCCAATAAAGTGTATACCCGGTACCCGGCATTGTCCATCTTACCTGCCAGAGCCATACCAACGGCCCATGAAATTCCCTGTCCCAATGAACCGGTTGACGCTTCCACGCCCGCCAGTTTTCTCATATCGGGATGTCCCTGTAAAGGACTGCCCAGTTTACGCAAGCTCATCAAATCCTCGACAGGGAAGAACCCTTTTTCGGCCAGGGCCGCATAAAGAACGGGTGCAGCATGACCTTTACTGAGTACAAAGCGGTCTCGTCCGGGTGCCTGAGGCTGACTGGCATCAATATTCATTTCCCAGAAGTACAAACAAGCCATTATGTCGGCTGCTGACATTGAACCTCCCGTATGTCCTGAACCAGACTCACCCAGCATGGTTATAATGTTTTTGCGGATGGTTACTGCCTTTTTTGCTATCAACTGCAGCGATTGCTCATTAATCTCTCGCACCATGATCCTCCCTTAAATATTTAATGTCCATTATGCAGATAAGCATAAATAAAATCATCCAGGTTCCCGTCTAAAAC
>DBRM01000063.1:0-13333 GCA_002305965.1 Syntrophomonas sp. UBA1368 | reverse complement strand
ATCTCTTTATATTCTCCCTTTAGACTCTGCAAATTATCATCGGCTTGTTTCTCTTTTAATTCATACAGTTTGGCTTTAAGTAGTTTCATAGCCGTTAACCGATTGGAATGCTGCGATCTTTCATTTTGACATTGTACTACAATACCCGTAGGCAAATGGGTGATCCGCACGGCTGAATCAGTTTTATTCACATGCTGTCCGCCGGCACCGCTGGATCTGTAAGTATCGATACGCAATTCTTCTGGGTTGATATTGATTTCTGTATCTTCTTCACTGATTTCAGGCAATACCGAAAGAGATGCAAATGAAGTATGGCGTCTTCCGGAAGAATCAAATGGTGATATACGAATCAAACGGTGAACCCCATGCTCGCCTTTTAATTTCCCGTAAGCATATAAACCGCTGACTAAAACAGTCACACTTTTAATGCCCGCCTCATCTCCATCCAGCAAATCCAGGATCTCTACACTATATCCTGAATTCTCAGCCCAGCGGGTATACATGCGCAGCAGTATTTCTACCCAGTCCTGCGCTTCCGTTCCCCCTGCGCCTGCATGCAATGATAATATAGCATTATTTTCATCATGAGCGCCGCTGAAACATACCTCCAGCTCGAACTGGTGAAATTCTTTTTCCAATCGGGTTACTTCTTTGCTGGATTCCTTGAGCAGTTCCTGTTCGTCTTCTGCTGCCGCCATTTCCAGGATATCATTTATATAAAGGGCTTTATCCAAAAGTTTTTCATAGCGATCCACTGCACTTTGCAGGTCGCGGATATTTTTCAAAACCTTTTGGGCTTCCTGATTATCCAGCCAAAAGTTTTCTTCCCCGGCTTGCTTTTCCAGCTTGGTTATCAATGCCTTCTTATTATCGATGTCAAAGAGAAGCCCTCATCTCTTTTAAGCGGCTGATAATTTCCAAACATGTTGTCCTGTCTTCATCCGCCATTATTTTCTCCTCCTTAGCTTTCATAAGATTGTGCTGCTAAACAGCTCCCTGTCCGCAGCATTTTTTATATTTTTTCCCGCTGCCACAGGGGCAGGGGTCATTGCGGCCGATTTTATTCTCTACCTTAACTGGCTTTTTGATATCATCAGGGCTGCCGGCTGTTATTATTTTTCGCTCCTCTGGTTTTTCCACGATACGTACCCGCAGGATGTATCGGACCACATCTTCCTTGATACTTTCGATCATGATCTGAAAAGCATCAAAGGCTTCAAATTTATATTCTATCAAAGGATCGCGCTGGGCATAAGCACGGAGCGAAATTCCATTGCGCAGCTGATCCATGGAATCGATATGATCCATCCATTTGTTATCTATAACTCGCAGCATGATAGCCTTTTCCAATTCCCGCATGGTGTCAGAGCCCAGCTCGGCTTCCCGTTGTTCGTAGTATTTCAGGGTTTTTTCCTGCAGCATCTCTTTCATTTCTTTCTTGGTCAGCCCTTTGATGTCATCAGGTCTGAATCCGGATTGCGGAAGGATATACTGATCAATATACGATACCAGACCCACCCGGTCCCAGTCATCACTGAATTTGATTTCCCCCGCAAAATTGTTGACTGCCACATCGATCACGTCTTCTATCATACTGAATATGGTTTCTTTTAAGTCTTCACCGTTTAATACTTTATTGCGTTCACCATAGATAACTTCCCGTTGTTGATTGATCACATCGTCATATTCAAGGACGTTTTTGCGAATGCTGAAGTTACGGCTTTCCACCTTTTTCTGGGCGTTCTCGATAGCCCGGGTAATAATTTTGTTTTCGATCGGCATGTCGTCATCCATACCCAGGCGTTCCATAACACCTTCGATGTTAGATGATCCAAACAGCCTCATCAGATCATCTTCCAGTGATACATAGAATCTTGATTCCCCTGGATCTCCCTGACGACCGGAGCGGCCACGCAGCTGATTATCGATGCGCCGCGATTCATGACGTTCGGTACCCAGGACATATAAACCTCCAAGCTCCTGAACTCCTTCTCCTAAAACGATGTCCGTTCCGCGTCCAGCCATATTGGTCGCTATGGTTACGGAATCTTTCTGTCCGGCCTGGGCGATGATCTGTGCTTCTTTTTCATGGTGCTTGGCGTTGAGTACCTGATGACGGATACCTTTTTTATGCAATAAACTGCTCAACTGTTCTGATTTTTCAATAGAAATAGTCCCTACCAGTACCGGCTGTCCTTTTTTATGCCTTTCCGCAATATCTTCTACTACGGCTGCAAATTTGCCGTTTTCACTGCGATAGATTAAATCCGGCCGGTCCTCCCTGATCATTTCTTTATTGGTCGGAATGGCAATCACGTCCATGCCGTAAATCTTTCGGAACTCTTCTTCTTCCGTCTTGGCTGTACCCGTCATGCCTGATAATTTCTTATACATGCGGAAATAATTCTGGAAGGTTATGGTTGCCAAAGTCTGTGATTCCTTTTCGATCTTAACCCCTTCTTTTGCTTCAATAGCCTGGTGCAAACCATCGCTGTATCGGCGCCCAAACATTAAACGGCCTGTAAATTCGTCGACAATGATGACCTGATCATCTTTGACCACATAATCTTTATCTCTTTTCATCAGGTATTGCGCTTTTAGGCCCTGGTTCAAATGATGTGCAACTTCCATATTTTCAGACAGATTTTCAATATTAAAATATTTTTCGGCTTTTTTGACTCCGTCTTCCGTTAAGGTAACCACATGGGCTTTTTCATCTACCACGTAATCATCCTCCCGGGTGAGCCGTGGTACAAACCTGGCGATCTGCGTATAAAGCTCGGTAGGTTTGTCACCTTCACCGGAAATGATAAGCGGTGTGCGAGCTTCATCGATCAATATGGAGTCAACTTCGTCAACGATTGCATAATAAAGGGGCCGTTGGACTTTATTTGTATTGATTACCACCATGTTATCCCGCAGATAATCAAAACCCAGTTCATTATTGGTGGCATACGTAATATCACACTCATATGCTGCTTTTCTCTCCGCATTGCTTAAGCCATGAACGATCAGCCCCACTGTTAAACCGCAGAATTCAAAAACCGGTCCCATCCACCCGGCATCACGTGTGGCCAGATAGTCATTCACCGTAACGATATGAACGCCCTTACCTTTCAGTGCATTCAGATAGGCCGCCAGGGTAGCTACTAAGGTTTTGCCTTCCCCGGTCTTCATTTCGGCAATTTTGCCTTCATGTAAAACCATTCCGCCGATCAACTGTACATCAAAATGTCTCATACCTAATGTTCGTCGGGATGCTTCCCGTATAAGTGCGAAGGCTTCCGGTAAAATATCGGCAGTACTTTCCTGGTTGGCCAGACGTTCTTTAAACTCTGCTGTTTTGGCGGGAAAGTCCTCATTACGTAATTGGGAGAACTGCTCTTCCAATTGGTTGATGGCTTCAATTCTTTTACGCATTCTTTTTATTTCTTTTTCATTATCATCCAGCAGGTTTTTTAACATATTTTTTATCATTCGTTTTCAACCTCTTTCAAAAAAAGAGGAACCTACAGGTTCCTCATAGAGCTATAACATAATACTTATACTAGCATGTTTTTATAAATTACTTCAACTAATCAAAATCGGGTTCGATCAGCCCGTAGTTACCGTCTTTGCGTTTGTATACCACATTTACTTCATCACTGTCAGCATTAAAGAATACAAAAAAGCTATGTCCCAGCAGATTCATCTGCATAATCGCTTCTTCTTCGTCCATTGGTTTTAAAGCGAACTTCTTATTGCGGACCACTTTAAAATTATCCGTATCCAGATGCTGGTATTTTTCAAAGTTAGCCTGGATATCTTCCCGCAGAGCCTGTTTCAGTCCTGCGCCGCGGTGATTCTTGTATAATTTGGTCTTATATTTTTCAATCTGTTTTTCCAATTTCTCTACCACCAGATCAATAGAAGAGTACATATCGTCGGTGGCTTCCTCTCCGCGGAGGATCACTCCGTTGAGCGGAATCGTGACTTCCACTTTATGGCCCTCGCTGCCGACCGATAAAGCTACTTTTGCCTCCTTTACGTTATCAATATACTTCTCCAACTTGGAAAGTCGTTTTGTGGTATACTCCTTTAAAGCGTCTGTGAGTTCGATGTTCTTGCCTCTGATTTCGAATTTCATGCGACCACCTCTTTCCCTGTTGTATATATATTATTTTACATTATAAAAAATAAAACCTGTCAATTTTCTTGGTTACTCTTGTAAATTATTGTTACCATTTATATCAAGCTTTAGACTCCACCGACAAAAAGCCGGACATAACGCCCGGTTTCTCTGCAACTAAATATTTTTACCTTAACAGAGCCTTTAAAAACCACACCCTGTTGCCCATGTAATGACTGAAACTTTGGCCGCACCAGCCTCTAAAAGGGTTCTGGTACATTCCTTGCTGGTGGAACCAGTGGTATAAACATCATCTACCAGTAAAATATTTTTACCGCTTATTCGCCTGGAGTCGCATACTTCAAAGGCACAAAGCAGATTCTTTTCTCTTTCCGGCTTGCTCAATTCCCTCTGGGATGGTGTTTCCTTTACCCGTTTTAAAATGTCTGCCGCCATTTTAACTTTGATTTTTTTTGCGATCTGATTGGCTAAAAGTTCAGTTTGATTGAAGCCCCGCTGCTCCAAATGGCCCTTTGAAGCAGGCACGGGAATGATCAGATCCAAAGGCCAAAAACGTTGTTCTGCCAGGACAGTTTCAGCCATCATCTGCCCCATGCGAACTGATAGAAAACGTCGTCCCAAAAACTTGAGAACTTTAATGGCGATGCGGAACGAATCATTATAAGGCCCGACTGCTCTGGCAATATGAAATATAGGTTCTTCACTGCTGCAATCAGCACAAAAGGAGTTCGGCCCATTGATATATTTACCGCATTTATCACAGATGGGTGAGCTTTGTTTAAGTTCTTGCATTCCTTCTGTACACTGCTTGCACCAGGGGCTTTTCGTTCCGAATCTACCTGGTTTTCGACAGATACTGCAACAATGCTGGGGAAATATTATATCCAGCAATAAATTCTGCATTTATTCTCCTCCCCCCGCCAATGTCTTGATAACTTAAAAGAATCGTCTGAAAGCCCCCCATTCTTTCACACGATTTCGATCAGCGGTTCAATTATCGGTTCATTTTTTTAATTATAACATATAATTATGCGAATAACGATTGTCCCTCCATTTTTGCTGGTTTTAACAGCTTAATTTTTCACTTGTGAAAGAATAACCCAGGGAAGGATTCTTTTTTAATATGCTTCTTAACAGAACCTGATTGTGCCGGCAATGTAAAAAATCACACCCGGCTTCAATGATCAACCTGTCGTTTTTTTTTAACCGGGATAAAGCGCGGGCAATGTTTACCTCGGGATTGTCTATCTCATTGATCCTTATTTTGACTTCACTGTAATTTTGAAAGGAGTTATTACTGCCTCCGACTAAATACAGCATAATAACCAACCATACTGTAAAACAAAGCAGTTTAAGAAGAATAAGCATAAAAAAACCTCCTTTCAGGCCTTAACAATATATACTATGCATACAGGAGGTTAATTGATTACTGGTATAATATTGTTCGTAATCTCATGCTTCTTCAACGATTTTATGCCGAATCGCAAAAACAGCTGCCTGGGTACGGTCTTTCACCCCCAATTTCCGAAAAATACTGGTCAGGTGGTTTTTGACCGTCTTTTCACTTATAAACATCGCTTCAGCCATGTCCCGATTACTATTGCCCTTCACTAACATTTCCAGAACATCCATTTCTCTTCTGGTAAGATTCAGATTATCGCTTTTTTTGTCAGTACGCGTCAATTCCTGGACCAAATAACTGGTCACCCGGGGGTGGATGACAACCTCGCCAGCTAATACCCGGTGGATGGTCTGGATCAGATCACTCCCCAGCACATCCTTAAGCATGTATGCTGACACACCGGCTTTCACTAATTCCAAAACCTCCTCCCCTTCAAAAACCGTTAAAGCGATCACTTTGATGTTCGGAAACTCTCTTTTGATAACCTGTGTTGCAATCAAACCATTGGTTCCCGGCATGTTTATATCCATCAGGATCAGATCTGGCTTTAACTTGCGCGCCATATTAATGACACCCTGGCCATCCCCAACTTCACTGACGATCTCAAAGGTATTATCACTTTCCAATAATTTGCGCAGCCCTTCACGAAACAGGGAATGGTCATCTGCGATCAATATTTTCATTTTTCCCACTTTAGTTCCTTCCCTTCAACGGTATTTCAATCAATATCTGTGTACCTGCGCCAGGCTTCGACTGTATTTTCATCCTGCCTTCCAACAAATCAACTCGTTCCTGCATACCCGCAATGCCAAAACGGTTTTCATTGATAAACGCTCTGTTTGTATCAAAGCCGCTGCCTTGATCTTCGATTAAAATTTCCAATTGCTCCTTGCTCTCTGATAATATAATCTGAACTTTACTGACCCCGGCGTGCTTTCTGCTGTTGTTGACTGCCTCCTGGACCAGTCTGAATATAGCTGTCTGCATATACACAGGATATATCTGCGGTATTCCCTTGGTTTTAAATTCTACGATGAAACCGTATTTAGCCTTAATATCAGCAAAAAAATCCTCCATCACTGATAATAAACTGATATTCTCACGCACTGGTTTTAAATCAAACAATATCTGCCGCATTTCGTTTAAGCAATCCTGAACGATTTCTTTGATCTGCTGCAATTCCCGCCTGATCTCTTCCGGGTTATTTGACAAATTCTCCGCAGCCATAAGATCCAAACGCAGCAAAATAGCTGCCAGAGATTGCGCTGAGCCATCATGGATCTCGCGGGCAATTTTCCTTCTTTCGGCCTCCCGGGCTGCAAGTAGTTTTTTTTCTGTTTCCAATTTGTTCGTTCCCGCTTCTTTCCATATTTTTGCACCAAATTGGGCCTAAATTGTCTGTATTCATAGAACTTTCGTCGTGCTCCAAAAAAATCCTTCCCGCGATTCATTTTTATCAAATAAAAAAACCCGACAAAAATTGCCGGGCTCAGTTCTATAATTATGGTTTAAAAGTTTAATGCTTTAAGAACTTCTGTGGTTATTCTCTCCAATTCCTTATCATTACTGGTCTCAACGTATAATCTGAATAATGGTTCTGTTCCCGAGGGACGGATCAAAAACCAGCTATCATCTTCCAGAGAAACTTTTAAGCCTTCGGTCCTGTTTTGTGATACCACTTTATATCCTGCTATGGATACCGGAGCATAATCATGCATTTGACTTATTATCTCATCTTTTTTCTCGGATTTTACTTTTATATCTACTCGCCTGCTTATGACCGAACCATATTCCTGTGCAAACTCAGTCTTTAAAGCGGAAAAACTCTTACCGGTATAGGCCAGCATTTCTGCTGCTAAAAGGCAAGCGAGGATGCCGTCTTTCTCAGGTATGTGACCAAAAATACTCATTCCTCCGCTTTCTTCACCACCCAGCATGCAACCCTTTTCCCGCAGACATTGTCCAATATATTTAAATCCTACCGGCGTTTCGATGACCCCCAGGCCATTTTTCCTGGCGATACGGTCCAGCATATGCGTAGTCGCCAGAGTACGGGCAATAGGTCCGCGGAAAGTTCTGGTTTTCAGAAGATGGTTCAAAACCAGATAGAGGAATTCGTTGGGGGTTACATACGTTCCTTCCTGATCAATAATGCCAAAGCGGTCAGCATCACCGTCCAAAGCCAAGCCAATTTGTGCATCAAAAGAAATGACTGCCCGCTTTAATACATTTAGATTGTCGTTCACCGGTTCCGGCAAAGTACCCCCGAAAAAAGCATCCCGGTAATTATTGATAGATTTGACCTCACAGCCATATTTTCCCAATATCTTTTCCAGATAGCCAATACCAGCTCCGAACATCGGATCAACTACAACTTTTAAGAGGTTCTTTTGAAAGCTGTCTCCTTGAAGCATGGAATCAAGGTGTTTAATATAGAGATCATCCGCATTGATTTCTTCGAAAATCCCAAAACTTCTGGCCTCTTCAATATCCAACTCATAAATTTTCCCCCCATCCATGATCCGCTCCACTTCTCTTTCAATGGCATCGGTCACTTCAGGCAAGGCCGGCCCTGCATATTCAGGAATAAATTTAATACCATTATATTCAGGCGGATTATGACTGGCTGTTATCATCACTGCGCCACCAGCATTTTGGGCCTGGACAGCAAAGGCTGTAACCGGCGTTGGCGATACTTTGTCCAAAAAGAACACTTTGATGCCATTACCTGCCATGACCCGGGCACATTCTCTGGCAAATTCCCCGGACATAAAACGATTATCATAACCGATCACGATGCCCTTTTTAGCCAGTTGTTGATTGAGCATGTAACTGGCGATTCCCTGGGCCACTATACAGCAGTTGGCAAAGGTAAAGTCTCTTGCGATAATCGCCCGCCAGCCATCAGTACCAAATTTGATCATTCCCATCCATTCCTTCCTGGGCACTTAAAAAAACTGTGCTTATCAATAATGTAGTAATAATCATAAGTTCGTTTACTTTACCAGCGAAAATCAATTGCTGGAACCTATCCTGACATACAAAAATTCTGTGATCACCTTAACAATCCGCTGGGCAGCTTTGCCGTCTCCATAGGGGTTGATGGCCATAGCCATCTTATCATATTCAGCCTGGTTGCTTAACAAAAGCTTGGCTTCCTTAATAATTGCCTGATGATTAGTGCCAACCAATTTTACCGTACCGGCTTTTACAGCTTCAGGACGTTCGGTGGTATCACGTAAAACCAAGACTGGTTTACCTAATGAAGGCGCTTCCTCCTGTAATCCGCCGGAGTCTGTCAGAATCAGATAGGACTTTCGCATCAGGTTGGCAAATGGTTCATAATCAAGGGGGTCGATTAAATGGAAACGTTCCCTGCCGCCAAGCATCTCCATGGCCATGTCTTTCACGATCGGATTTCTGTGTACTGGAAAGATTACTTCAACATCCTTAAATTGTTCAGCCAGTTCAATTAGAGCATTATAGATATCCCGCATAGGGCTTCCCCAGTTCTCGCGGCGGTGTGTAGTTACCAGCAGCAGTCGCCTGCTAAAATCGATGGCCGGGAAATCAGCCGGGAATTGATAATCAGGATGGACGGTATCCAGCAGAGCGTCAATAACAGTATTGCCGGTTACCCAGATTTTAAAGGCGGCAACTGATTCCATCAGCAGATTCTCCCGTGCAGTATCGGTTGGCGCAAAATGCAACTCTGCCAAACGGCCGGTAAGGGTGCGATTCATCTCCTCCGGAAAAGGAGAATATTTATTACGGGTACGCAGTCCTGCTTCCACATGACCAACCGGGATTCTTTCGTAAAATGAGGCCAGCGCGGCTACGAATGTTGTGGTGGTATCCCCATGAACCAGCACTAAATCAGGCTTTTCTTTCATTAAAATATCCCGCAGTCCGTTGAGGACTCCGGTGGTGATACTATATAGATCCTGCTGCTTCTGCATCAAATTCAAATCATAGTCCGGTACAATTTTAAAAAGCGACAGGACCTGATCGAGCATATCCCGATGCTGGGCTGTTACCGTAATCACAGTCTGAATATCCTCGACTTTTTTCAGTTCCTTTATTACCGGCGCCATCTTAATCGCTTCCGGCCTGGTGCCGAATATAACCATTACCTTTCCCAGATGCAATGTTATTCCTCCAGCTTTACCTTTAGTTTGATCCACTATTTATAAAGACTTTGTATCCGCAAATTTATAAGGAAAATCTTTGCCTCACCGCTGATCAGCGCAATGAAAATCTTCAAACTCTTTTTATTAACATATGCCCCGATAAAATTACCGTACCATGACCTAAGCTTTTTTCAGCATCGAGACTGGCAGAATTTCAGTGATCTTAAAAACCAGGCAATTCTTCAAGGCAAAACTGCTATAATTTGTCTGCTGCAATCTCTGCTTTATTCTGTCGTAAAATTCCCCCGCGGTCAAGTCATCCTGTAATTTTACATATACGCGGATCCCATCTTTTGATTGCCGGTTTTCATCAGCCAGCAGGACCATAAATACTCCCCGGCCGGTTTCCTTTAAATTGGCATACGTTTTGTCAGCCCCGAACCGTGCAGCAATGATCGTGTCATCTCCAATCATCTCCATCACAGATATTACCGCAATGTTTACATTATAATCCTTATCGACGGTACTAAGCGTAGTCGATATATAATTGGCATTGATAAGATCCCGGGCTTTTTCAATCAATTCACGTTCCATGCGCGGCCTCCCTTTAGGTTATTTATTGCTAGTGTAACAGAGGAATTAAAAAAAAGAAAATAGGGGGGCTTACCAGGCGATGGTAAGATGAATCTGGTCGGTATCAGGTACGACAGGAATTTGCACCATACCATTATGGATCTCATAAAGCCGATCATTGATGGCCACAACACCACCCGCCGGCTTCTTGGTAACAGGATCCCAAAAGTTTAATGTAACAATGCTTTTTTCTCCTTTGGTCACCTTGTCAGTGATGGCAGTGACCAGGTATTTATTGCCGGGACGCTGATCGCTGATCTGCTGCCAGCCTTCCATCAGCGTTGTGAGCTTGTAATGGGAGGTTTTTAATTTATAGTCACTTAAGGACGCCGAACTGTAAACCACAACTTCCCAAGTACCTGGTTCTGGGTTCGCATATTCCAAAGAAACAGAATCCCGAACCTGGACTTCACCCACTCCGGCATAAGAACTGGTCTGGGTTTCCTGAGCGGGAGAAATCACATGTATTCTGGCCCGGCCCTGATCGCCGACCTGCAGTTGAAAGCTGAGTTTCTCTGCTCCGGAAGGTACATAAAAATAATACCTTTCCATATTTCCGGCCGGCAAATCTGCTTCTACAGCATACTGATGCTGATCTGCCTTCTGCAGCTGGACTGGAACCACCAGAGTCTGCATGACAGAAATATCATAGCCTGGGGTTTCAATGTCATCCAGCAAAATCAAATCACCGTATAAACCTGGTTCTTTCAGCTGATCGTAGCTAATTTCTATATTCCGATAGCCATGAGCGGGAAGTTGAAGCGTATACTGAGCCGGGTTGATCCAGGATGACAATCCCCCGGCCGCCAGGTGGTAGTTTTGATCACTGTTATTATATATTGTCAGCCATAATTCAGCCGGCTGTAAAAACCGGGAGTAAAAGCTGTTGGCATAACCATAGTCCGGACTGTATTGCCTGGTCTGGTAAGCGATGACGCCGCCTTTTTCGCCCTTCTTAAGCTGCTCCCAGGCATTGATCATATTTACCGCTCCCCTGCCCTGTTCCGCAGCATGAAAGGAATCAATATGTTCTGCACCGTTGAGTATGGCATAATAAACTGCCTGCGTATCATGACGGGATAGTTCTTCGCTGAGGGCACTGTTCAGCAGCGCTGCTGCGCCAGCTACATGGGGGGCAGCCATACTGGTTCCTTCACTCAAACGGTAGCCCTGATCTGCCCAGAGGGGGTAAGTCGTTACTGCACTGCCGGGAGCGATGACCGCCGGAGCCATATTCCCATTACTGGCTGGCCCGGAGGAGCTGAAATACCACATGGTGGGCCGGGCAACTGACCAGCCATAATCATGCCTCCACATAACCGGTGTTGCATACGCACCTACGCTGATAACATTTTTTATAGCTGCTGTATTGGCTACGGTTTCGATACCCGGTCCTTGATTGCCTACCGCCATACAAATGATCAGGCCGTACTCATTTAGCATTTCTTCTGCCAGTTTACTCAATCGCATACTTTCATCAGGGGTCAAACGATATTGCCCCATACTGATAACAGCTGTTTTTGCCCCCCGTTCAGCTGCCAGCCGGATCGCTTGCTCCAGCTTGCCGAGTGAGGCAACTCCCATATTATCAGATACTTTGACAGGCAAAAGCTGTGCCCCCGGTGCTACCCCTTTGACACTCCCATTGGCAGCTACGATACCTGCTACCTGCGTTCCATGTCCCAGACTGTCGAAGGTCAGTTTGATATAATTCCCTTCACTGGGTATTTCACTTAAAACCAGATTCAGCTTTTTATCATCTTTGCTCTTGATCGTAGCAAACTGATGCAAATAACTATATTTTTTGATAGCGATTTCATCGTTGAATTGATAATCCTGATCAGTATCGATAAAAACAGTATCAAATTGTTCATCGTATTTGCTGGCAGTTACGATCACCAAAACATCTTCGGCTCCGCCATCAAAGCTTACAGGCAGGGACGGAAGTTTAAAAAAGCCGTAACGGTAATTTTCAGCGTTGTTCGGTATACTGCTGACATCTATTCTATGTGCGTTTATAGTTATGTATTTGCCGTCCTTTATTGTTGTCTCTTTTAACATTATTTTTCCCTGATCAGTCAAATCGATAACATCCAATATTTTTTGAAAACCCTCACTGGTTTTCTGTAAATCAGCATGCCCCGCATCGATCCCACTGTCAATTATTGCTACCAATTGTCCCCGGCCGGTTATATGATATTCTTCTGCAAACTCATTGACACCCATGGCTTCCTTGGTGTTATAAAGGCTTTGGGCGATATCCTTCGCTGAATATCCCATCGTTTTGACTGTAATATTTTCCTCCAACGGCACTAAACTGCCTGAAGCATTTTGGGCAGGCGTTTTAATTGTTGGTAAACTGGCCATGGACATGATGACATTATTGGCCGGCAGTTTGTCGACTAGAGATAAATACGCTATCTCTCCCTGGGAATTTACATTGATATAGGCTTTCGCAGGCAGCTTTAATTCACTCACTGGTTGATTGGTGCTTTTTTCATAAACCCGGATCATTTCAGATAAATTAAAAACTTCTGTTTTTCCATTCATTAAAACCGTGGCTTGTCTGGACGGCAGATCAAATTTGAGAATCTGTCCAAAGAAATGAAATTTCTGCCCCTTGATCCCTAATAAATTTTCCAGCAATACTGATACTTCAGCACGGGTGACATTTTGTCTGGGGCGAAAACTGTTGTCGGGATAGCCGCTGATTAAACCAATCTTCAGCGCAGTATTCACATTGTTTAAAGCCCAATCAGAGATCTCCTCCCGGTCAGAGAACCAAGCATCTGAATCGGTATTTTCCCCCCGATCCAGGCTATTGATGATCATGGTAACTGCCTCTTCTCTGGTAACCAGAACGTCCGGATGAAAATAATTTTTGTCATCACCATGTGCAATATCGAGTTCACGGGCTAACTCGATATAACCTTTGGCCCACACCTCACTGGTATCATTATAGGAGGACTCTCCCTTTTGCAGTTGTATCGCGTCTTCGCTTCTGCCCAGAACTCTGATGATCAATGAAATCAATTCCTG
>DBRM01000039.1 GCA_002305965.1 Syntrophomonas sp. UBA1368 | reverse complement strand
AATTACGCATAGGTTTTGGTAACAACTCCTGAACCTACTGTTCTTCCACCTTCACGGATCGCAAATCTCAGTCCTTCTTCCAATGCGATCGGGGTGATCAGCTCGATGGACATGGTGATGTTGTCACCCGGCATTACCATCTCTACTCCTTCAGGCAGCTGCAGTATGCCAGTCACATCTGTGGTCCTGAAATAAAACTGTGGTCTGTATCCTCCAAAGAATGGGGTGTGTCTTCCGCCTTCTTCTTTCGTCAGTACGTATACTTCTCCGTCAAATTTGGTCAGCGGTTTGATACTTCCGGGTTTCGCCAGTACCATTCCTCT
Organism: Syntrophomonas sp. UBA1368; assembly: GCA_002305965.1. Lineage (GTDB taxonomy): Bacteria > Bacillota > Syntrophomonadia > Syntrophomonadales > Syntrophomonadaceae > UBA1368. Next base: position 15,832 of record DBRM01000039.1, on the reverse strand, counting down.
TTCTACTTCTTTCCGGTCTACTCCTCTTAACAGCGTTCCGATGTTGTCTCCGGTCTCGGCATAGTCAAGCAGTTTGCGGAACATCTCTACGCCTGTACATACTGTCTTTCTGATGGCTTCTCTCATCCCTACGATTTCTACTTCGTCGCCTACTTTGATCTGCCCTCTTTCTACTCTCCCGGTGGTTACTGTTCCTCTTCCCGTTATGGTGAATACGTCTTCGATCGGCATTAGGAACGGCTTGTCACTGGCTCTCTCCGGCAACGGAATGTAGCTGTCTACGGCGTCCATCAGTTCCCATATGCGCTTGCACCATTCGCAGTCTCTGCTTCCGCATCCGCATTCCAATGCTTTTAAGGCGGATCCCTGGATCACCGGAACGTCATCTCCCGGAAATTCGTAGGTGCTTAACAGTTCTCTGATTTCCATCTCTACCAGTTCTAATAGTTCTTCGTCATCTACCATGTCTACCTTGTTCATGAATACTACCATATATGGTACTCCTACCTGTCTTGACAGCAGGATGTGTTCTCTTGTCTGCGGCATCGGTCCGTCGGCTGCTGATACTACCAGAATTGATCCGTCCATCTGCGCTGCTCCGGTGATCATATTCTTTATGTAGTCTGCGTGTCCCGGGCAGTCTACATGGGCGTAATGCCTGGTCTCGGTCTGGTATTCTACATGGGAGGTGTTGATGGTGATTCCTCTTTCCCTTTCTTCCGGCGCTTTGTCAATCGAATCATAGGATGTGGCTACTGCTCCTCCTACTTTCGATAATACCAGGGTGATCGCTGCCGTTAAGGTCGTCTTCCCATGGTCTACGTGTCCTATCGTTCCAATGTTAAGATGAGGTTTCGTCCTCTCGTATTTAGCCTTTGCCATTTTTCCTTCTCACCTTTCCTTTAAAAAATTTTTAAATTTTTAAACTGGCAGACCATATCTGCGGGCAATAATTTCTTTACTTTTGGATTCAGGTACCTCTGCATAGTTTTTTAATAACATGGAGAAGCTGGCCCGTCCCTGCGTTAATGACCTCAGACTGGTGGCGTACCCAAAGGTCTCTGCCAAGGGTACACTTCCTTTTACCAATTTACTTTCGCGGTTTTCTTCCAGACTGAACACTCTTCCTCGTCTGGCATTCAGGTCGGATATAACATCACCGACATATTCTTCCGGACAGATAATTTCGATATCCATTACCGGTTCCAGTAAAACTGTTTCGGCATTCTGCAGCGCTTCTTTTATAGCCATAGCGGCAGCAATCTTATAAGCCAGTTCACTGGAGTCAACTTCGTGATAAGAGCCTCCGATGAGATCTACTTCCAAGTCATCTACCGGATAGCCGGCTAATATACCGGCCTGCAATGATTCCATGACGCCGATCTCGACGGCCGGAACAAACTCTTTGGGTATCTGCTCCGGGGCTGATCTATCAGTAAAACGTTTGCCCTGGCCTTCTCCTGCCGGATGTAATTCCAGAACTACGTGTCCGAATTGACCCCGTCCTCCGGTTTGTTTTTCGAATTGATATTCTGCACGGGATCGTTTCTTGATCGTCTCTTTATATGAAACTTGTGGTTTACCTACATTGGCATTTACCTTAAATTCTCTTAACAGACGGTCGACAATGATTTCCAGGTGCAGTTCACCCATGCCTGAAATAATTGTCTGTCCGCTTTCTTCATCCATCTTGGCCCTGAAAGTAGGATCCTCTTCAGCAAGCTTTTTCAGACTTTCGCCAATCTTATCCTGATCCGCTTTGGTTTTTGGTTCGATGGCGACATCAATGACTGGTTCCGGAAAATTGATCGACTCCAAAAGGATCTCATGTTTTTCAGTACACAGGGTATCTCCTGTTACAGTATCCTTTAATCCGACCCCGGCTACGATATCGCCGGCCCGGGCTTCCTCGATCTCTTCCCGGTGATTGGCATGCATTCTGAGAATTTTGGTTATTCTCTCCCGCCTGGCCTTGCCGGGGTTGATAACATAGGCTCCGGTCTTCAGATTCCCGGAATAAATTCTGAAATAAGTCAGCTTGCCAACATAGGAGTCAACTGCTACTTTAAATGCCAGCGCACAAAAAGGTTCATCGATATCCGGATGCCTCTCCAGGATCTCTCCGGTTTGGGGATGAGCGCCTTTGACGGGCGGCATATCAAGCGGTGACGGCAGATAGTTGACCACTGCCTCCAAAAGCATTTGCACTCCTTTGTTCTTGAAGGATGAACCGCAAAGTACGGGTACCAATTGATTTGCAATAGTTGAAATTCTCAAAGAACGATTGATCTCTTCCTCGGAAATATCCAGACCTTCCAGATATTTCTCCAGTATATTATCATCAAATTCAGCCAGTTTTTCCAGCATCACATTTCGGTGCCGCTGTACGTCATTGGCTTCGTCATCAGTCAGATCCCTGATGTTGTAGTGTTCGCCTTTATCGTCAGTATATACATAGGCCTTTCTGGCGATCAGATCGAGTACACCTTCAAAAGAATCTTCTTTCCCAATCGGTAATTGGATTGGAACCGGATTGGCCCCCAGTTTTTCTTCGATCATCTTAACGGCGGCGAAAAATTCAGCGCCGATGCGATCCATTTTATTGATATATGCAATACGTGGCACGTTGTACCGGTCTGCCTGCCGCCATACTGTTTCTGACTGAGGCTGTACCCCGGCTACGGCACAAAAGATGCCGATGGCCCCATCAAGTACTCTAAGTGACCGTTCTACTTCAACTGTAAAGTCCACATGCCCTGGCGTATCGATAATATTAATAATAACATCGTTCCATTTACATGCAGTAGCCGCCGAGGTAATGGTTATACCTCTTTCCTGCTCCTGGCTCATCCAGTCCATGGTGGCAGTACCTTTGTCGACTTCACCGATTTTGTGAACCCGGCCGGAATAGAATAAAATTCTTTCCGTAGTGGTGGTTTTGCCAGCATCAATATGAGCCATGATCCCTATATTTCTGATGGCATCTAAACCTGATTTTGAGGCCATTTTTCTACTCCCTGTATTTTACCAGCGGTAGTGAGCAAATGCTTTATTGGCCTCGGCCATTTTATGCGTATCTTCTCTTTTCTTGACTGCCCCGCCGGTACTGTTAAATGCATCAACGATTTCCCCTGCTAAACGCTGTTCCATCGTCTTTTCTCCGCGTTTACGGGCATAGGTGACCAGCCATCTGATGGCCAGGGTTTGTCTTCTGTCCGCTCTTACTTCGACCGGTACCTGGTAGTTGGCCCCGCCAACACGCCTGGCTCTGACTTCCACGATGGGCGTTATGTTTTTCATTGCTTCTTCAAATACTTCCAGAGCATCTTTGCCCGTCTTTTTTTCGACGATTTCAAATGCTCCATAGCAAATACTTTCAGCAATGCTCTTTTTGCCATCCCACATGATCTGATTGACCAGTTTGGTAAATATTTTGCTGTTATAAACGGGATCCGGCAAAACATCCCGCTTGGGTACGGGCCCTTTTCTAGGCATATTGTGCCTCCCTCCTATTTCTTCTTGGGTCTCTTGGTCCCATATTTGGATCTGCCCTGGTTACGATTTTGTACACCTGCTGCATCGAGCGTTCCCCTGATAATATGATATCTGACACCTGGCAAGTCCTTGACTCTGCCGCCCTTTATAAGAACTACGGAGTGCTCCTGAAGGTTATGGCCAATACCAGGAATATATGCGGTTACCTCAATACCATTGGTTAATCTGACCCTGGCAATCTTACGTAATGCTGAGTTAGGTTTTTTGGGGGTTGTAGTGTATACTCTGGTACATACACCTCTTTTTTGTGGACAGCTTTTCAGCGCTGGTGCGGTTGATTTTTTAACGCCTTTTTCGCGTCCTTTTCTGACTAGTTGATTGATTGTCGGCATTCCTGCACCTCCTTCCCCGTCTAATCATTTAATAAAGCAACTGTAGCAGACCCCACTTCAATGCCTACTGCTCTGCCCAGTACTTCCATATTCTCAACCATTTCAACCTCAATTTGCATTTGGCGGCATAATTGTTTAACAGGTTCGATCACATGCGATTCTGCATCTTCAGCAATAAATACTTTCTTTATCTGATTTTTGTTCAGATGCTTAACAACCTGTCTGGTACCTATAACCATGGCTGCATTTTTTAACTCACTAAGCGCCAAAAATTATAACCTCCTCCGGATAAATAAAATAACCGGCTTTGGGAGCTATTTGCCGCGACGCAATATATTGTAGCACCAAGTAAGTCCCAAAGTCAAATATTTTACACTTCCGACTGATTTCACTCTGTAACGGCGATTTCTTCTCCCAGCAATTCATATGATGTGCCGCGGTACAATGAGTAGCCGGTGCCGGCTGGAATCAGCTTGCCAATGATTACGTTTTCTTTTAAGCCGATTAGGTTGTCTACTTTCCCTTTTATGGCAGCTTCAGTCAGAACTTTGGTCGTTTCCTGGAACGAGGCCGCAGAAAGGAAAGAATCCGTATTCAGTGATGCTTTGGTGATCCCCAGCAGCATCGGAGAACAGACTGCGGGCAGCCCGCCTTCTTCAATAATCCGGGCATTTTCTTCTTCAAAGCTGGCGATGTCAATAAAAGCACCCGGCAGCAATGAAGTATTTCCGGAATCCTCTATTCTCACGCGCTTCAACATCTGGCGGATCATGATCTCAATATGCTTGTCGCTGATGTCAACGCCCTGGGACCTATATACCTTCTGAACTTCCTGCAGCAGATATCTCTGCACATCCTGCAGGCCCTTGGTTTTCAATATATCATGGGGATTTAACGGCCCTTCCGTCAGAGCATCCCCGATTTCGATCTCATCGCCTTCGCTAACTTTCAATCGGGAGCCGTAGTTGACAATATAGGATCCTAATACTTCACCGTTCTCACCTAATATTTCTACCTCCCGGCGTCCTTTATTTTCGCCGAAACGGACTTTCCCGTTAACTTCGGTGACAACCGCCTGTCCTTTCGGTTTTCTGACTTCAAACAATTCCTCGACCCTGGGCAAACCGATGGTAATATCATCTCCAGCGACACCGCCGGTATGGAATGTACGCATGGTCAGCTGTGTTCCGGGCTCACCGATTGACTGCGCAGCTAATATACCTACTGCTTCACCTATCTCCACATCATAACCGGTGGCAAGGTTGCGCCCGTAGCATTTTTTGCATACCCCATGGCGTGTCTTGCAGGTTAATACAGATCTGATCTTTACACTGGTGATGCCAGCCTTTTCAATGGCAAAACCTACTTCATCATCGATTAACTGGTTTTCATCCACCAATAATTCTCCTGTTTCCGGATGATAAATGGCATCAACTGATACACGGCCAATGATCCTCTGGTTGAGCGGCTCAATCAGCTGGGATCCTTCCGTGATTTTCGAGACCCAGATACCTTCGGCTGATTCACAATCATCTTCCCGTACAATAACATCCTGGGATACATCCACCAGACGGCGGGTAAGATAACCAGAGTCTGCGGTTCTTAAAGCTGTATCAGCCAAACCTTTACGTGCTCCATGAGTGGATATAAAGTATTCCAGTACTGTCAGGCCTTCCCGGAAATTTGCTTTAATAGGCAAGTCGATGATTTTACCGGATGGATCTGCCATGAGTCCGCGCATACCAGCTAACTGTCTGATTTGCTGGAAATTACCGCGGGCTCCGGAAATAGCCATCATGTAAACCGGATTATCTTCCTGCAGTGTCTTCTTCAAAGCATCGGTCACGTCATCGGTGGCCTGGTTCCATATTTCGATGACCTGTGCATGTCTTTCGTCTTCCGTGATCATTCCCATCTGGAAATCATCATGGATGCTGTCAACGATCTTATCAGCTTCAGCCAATATCGCTGCTTTGGCTTCGGGTGTCTGGAAATCGGTGACGCCCACGGTGATCCCGGCCCGGGTGCTGTACTTGAACCCCAGCATTTTAATACCGTCCAGCATTTCAGCTGTGCGGGCATTTCCTTCAAGCCGGTAAGCTTCATAAACGATGGAGCCTAATTTCTTTTTGTCGATCACTTCATTATAATAACCCAGGCTGTCGGGAATCATTTCATTCAAAATGATCCTTCCCACCGAGGTAGAAAACAAGCGGGGCTTATTCTCTTCCGGTTTAATCGCAGGATCAGGCACCAGCATTCTTACTCTGATCTTCTCATGCAGACTGATTACTTTGTGCTCATAAGCCATTTCTGCCTCTTCCGGTGTTGCAAAAGTCTTGCACAATTTTTCATCTTTTTCCCATTCTGCCTTACTCATGTAACTTAAATAATATATGCCGATAACCATGTCCTGTGTAGGGGTGACCACCGGTTTTCCATCCTTGGGATTCAATATATTGTTACTGGCCAGCATGAGTAACCGGCATTCTGCCTGGGCTTCCGCGGACAGCGGAACATGCACTGCCATCTGGTCACCATCGAAGTCAGCATTATATGCGGTACAAACCAGAGGATGAAGCTGCAGGGCTCTTCCTTCTACCAGAATCGGTTCGAAACTTTGGATCCCCAGTCTGTGAAGGGTAGGGGCACGATTTAACAGAACCGGATGTTCCTTGATGACATCTTCTAAAATGTCCCATACTTCTTCCCGGCCTCTTTCAACCATTTTCTTGGCACTTTTTATGTTGGAGGCAATAGCCCGGTCTACCAGCTTCTTCATTACAAAAGGTTTAAACAACTCCAGGGCCATTTCCTTGGGTAAGCCGCACTGATGCATCTTTAGATTTGGTCCTACCACAATGACGGAACGTCCGGAGTAGTCAACCCTTTTTCCCAAAAGGTTCTGTCTGAACCGGCCTTGTTTTCCTTTTAACATATCACTCAAAGATTTGAGGGGCCGGTTTCCAGGCCCGGTGACCGGCCTGCCGCGGCGGCCGTTATCAACCAGGGCATCCACTGCTTCCTGCAGCATTCTTTTTTCATTACGGACTATGATATCCGGTGCCCCCAGATCCAGCAGTCTCTTCAGACGGTTGTTGCGGTTGATCACCCGGCGGTACAAGTCATTCAGATCAGAGGTGGCAAAACGACCTCCATCCAGCTGTACCATAGGTCTCAATTCTGGAGGGATGACCGGCAGCACATCCAGAATGATCCATTCGGGGTCATTATTGGATAACCGGAATGATTCCACCACTTCCAGCCGTTTGATGGCGCGGCTTTTCCTTTGCCCGGTAGTTGTAGCAATTTCCTCTTTTAACTCAGCCGACATTGTTTCCAGATCGGTTTCCTGTAATAATACTTTAACCGCTTCAGCACCAATACCGGCATAAAAACTATCCCCGTATCTTTCCCGGCTTTCCCGGTATTCCCTTTCATTCAACAATTGTTTTTTCAATAATGGTGTGTCGCCTGGATCCAGGACGATATAATTCACAAAATAGATCACCTTTTCCAGGACTTTAGGAGACATGTCCAGCAGCAAGCCCATTCTGCTGGGTATACCTTTGAGATACCATATATGGCAGACCGGAGCTGCCAATTCAATATGCCCCATTCTTTCCCGTCTCACTTTGGAGGTGGTGACTTCTACCCCACAGCGGTCACAAACGATTCCTCTGTGGCGCACTCTTTTATATTTACCGCAATGGCATTCCCAGTCTTTTACAGGGCCAAAAATTTTTTCACAGAACAGTCCTTCTTTTTCAGGTCTTAAGGTTCGATAGTTTATGGTTTCAGGTTTCTTAACCTCACCGCTGCTCCATGATCTTATTTGCTCCGGAGAAGCAAGGGATATTTTGATCCGGTCAAAGTTGTTGACATCTAACAAATCAGTCTCTCCCTTCCAGAAGAATTTTCTCGCTTAGTGACATTGATTCATTAATCTTCATGCTCTTCACTGCCAATTTCATCATCCAGTTCATCAATATCTATATCAGCGTCTATGTCATAGTCGTCCAATTCATCCTGCTCCTCATCTTCTTCGATATCATCATGGCTGATGCTGGTATTGCCAAGGGCTGTGGCTGGTAATTCCAACCCCAGTTCTCTGGCTTTCTCCCGTTCATTGATGTCGTAATCAATGTCTTTGATGATAACCTCTTTTTCTTCATCGGACAGGACACGAACATTTAAAGCCAGACTCTGCAGTTCTTTGATCAGTACTTTAAAACCTTCCGGTACTCCAGGCTCAGGAATGTTTTCACCTTTGACAATGGATTCATAGGTTTTTAAACGGCCCACTACGTCATCTGATTTAACCGTTAAAATTTCCTGCAATGTATAAGAAGCTCCGTATGCTTCCAGTGCCCATACTTCCATTTCTCCAAAACGCTGGCCGCCGAATTGGGCTTTTCCTCCCAAGGGCTGTTGGGTAACCAGTGAATAAGGTCCAATTGAACGGGCATGTATTTTATCGTCAACCAGATGTGCCAGCTTCAACATATATACATAACCTACCGTTACTTCGTGATCAAATAACTCACCGGTACGTCCATCGTATAATCTGGTCTTGCCGTTTAATCCCAGTCCGATTGCTTTTCCGGCCGGACTTTCAGCAGCTTCCCGTATTTTCTCAAATACGTCTTCTTCACTGGCACCGTCAAAAACTGGAGTGGCAATATTTATACCCAGCGTTTTTGCCGCCCATCCCATGTGGCATTCCAGGATCTGTCCAATATTCATTCGGGAAGGAACCCCCAAAGGATTAAGTACGATCTGTACCGGGGTACCGTCTTCTAAAAATGGCATATCTTCTTCCGGCAGAATACGTGAAATAACCCCTTTATTACCATGCCGTCCAGCCATTTTATCGCCTTCTGAGATTTTCCGCTTTTGGGCGATATAAACCCGTACCAGTTGGTTCACTCCTGGCGGCAGTTCATCTCCGTTTTCCCGGGAAAAGCGTTTTACCGCAACGATTTTCCCTGCTTCTCCATGAGGAACTCTCAAGGAAGAATCCCTTACCTCCCGGGCTTTTTCGCCGAATATTGCCCGCAGCAGTCTCTCTTCCGGAGTCAGTTCTGTTTCACCTTTCGGGGTCACTTTTCCCACTAAAATATCATCCGGCCTCACCTCGGCTCCAACACGGATCACGCCTTGATCATCGAGGTTTTTGAGCATATCCTCAGATACATTGGGAATATCACGGGTTATTTCCTCCGGCCCCAACTTGGTATCACGGGCTTCACATTCGTATTCTTCTATATGGATAGAGGTAAAGACATCTTCTTTTACCAATCGTTCAGATATCAATATGGCATCCTCATAGTTATATCCTTCCCAGGGCATAAAAGCGACCAGTACGTTTCGGCCTAACGCCAGTTCTCCATTATCGGTACTGGGCCCGTCAGCGATGATGGTATCTGCTTCCACCCTTTCCCCTCTTCTTACGATGGGCCGCTGATTATAACAAGTCCCCTGGTTGGAACGGATAAATTTCAACAAAGGATACTCATCTTCTTCTCCTTCATCGGTTGTGATCACGATCTTGGATGCACTGACCTTGCTTACTGTACCTGCTCTTTTGTTTACCACTACCGCTCCGGAATCCTTGGCCGCTTTATATTCCAAACCGGTTCCAACAATCGGTGCATTGGTTTTGATAAGCGGGACTGCCTGTCTTTGCATATTAGCTCCCATCAGTGCCCGGTTGGCATCATCGTTTTCCAGAAACGGGATCAGGGAAGTAGCCACACTAAAGACCTGCTTGGGTGATACATCCATGAATTCCGCCTCATGGATACTGACTTCTTTGATTTCCTCAGCGTAACGAGCCTCCACCAGATCATTGACAAAATAGCCATTCTCATCTAACAGCGAGTTGGCCTGTGCTACTGTGTATTCGTCCTCTTCATCCGCGGACATATAATAAATTTCATCCAGAACCCGTCCGTTTTTGGTATCTACCTTTCGGTAGGGGGTCTCAATGAAGCCAAAATCATTTACTTTTCCAAAAGTAGCCAGCGAACCGATCAAACCAATGTTGGGACCTTCTGGTGTTTCAATCGGACAGATGCGTCCATAATGAGAGTGGTGAACGTCGCGGACCTGAAATCCTGCCCGTTCGCGAGTCAATCCGCCGGGTCCCAGTGCGCTTAAGCGTCGTTTATGGGTAAGCTCTGCCAGGGGATTGGTCTGGTCCATAAACTGTGATAACTGGGAACTACCAAAAAATTCCTTGACTGCAGCAGTGATAGGCCGGATATTGATCAATACTTGAGGAGTCAAGGTTTCCACGTCGTGAATACTCATTCTTTCCCTTACTACTCTTTCCATTCTTACCAAACCGGTACGGAATTGATTTTGCAGCAGTTCCCCGATTGAGCGCAGTCTCCGGTTGCCCAAATGGTCAATGACATCCGTCTTGCCTTCTCCGTTGATCAGTTTCAACAGGTAGGAAATAGTGGCAGTAATATCCTCTATGGTCAAATAACGAATCTCCGGCGGTATTTTCAGCCCCAGTTTTTTATTTACTTTATATCTTCCTACCTGGGCCATGTCATAACGACGCGGGTCAAAAAACAAATTTTTAAGCAGCTGTTCCGCCGCATCTTCAGTGGCTAATTCTCCTGGCCGAAGCCTTTTATAGAACTCAATCAAAGCTTCTTTCTTATTGGAAGTAGGATCCTTTTCCAGAGTCTTTTGGATCGTTTCATCGTTATCAAAGAGGGCCAGGATATCCTCGTTGGTGGGAAAAGCGATACACCTTAATAGCACTGTTACAGGGATTTTACGAGTTTTATCGATTCTGGTATAAATTAAACCGGCACTATCCATTTCCAGTTCAAACCAGGCACCCCGGTTAGGAATAACCGTTGCCCCGAACAATTTCTTACCGGCTACATCAAAACGTTCATTAAAGTAGACACCGGGCGATTTGACCAACTGGCTGACTACCACCCGTTCTGCGCCATTGATGATGAAAGTTCCGTTTTCAGTCATTAAAGGCAAGTCACCCATGTAGACTTCCGATTCTTTGATTTCCCCATTTTCTTTATCGGTCAGTCTGACTTTCAATTTTAAGGGAGCCTGGTAACTCATGTCACGTTCCTTGCATTCCAGAACAGAATACTTAGGTGTACCCAGGCTGTAATCGATGAAATCAAGTGACAGGTTTTCAGTAAAATCACTGATCGGGAATACTTCCCGCAAGGCTTCCCTCAGTCCTTGGGCGAGAAACCATTCGTAGGAACTTAATTGAATTTGAATCAGATTTGGCAATTCAATTGGTTCTTTGATCCGGGAATAATTGAGTCTTTGAACTTTTCCATATTGTTCGATGTGAGCCAATTTAATGTTCACCCCTTTTAAATATTCGCAAAAGAGTGAAAAGCAAGGCCTAACCTCAAACCTCGCTTTCATATACAAACTCCGCATTACCAGCGCATTTGCCTAAAACACTGCCATTATCACTATAATGGCAATTATTAATATTATCACAAGACTATAGGAGGGTCAAGGAAAAATCTAGCTTATTTTATAAATTTTTTAACCCGCCTTAAATCCAGCTGCTCTCTTCATTGTTATCGTCCTGGTCTTTATCTTTGTCCTGCAGTTGTTCAAGTTCAATGTTTTCCAGGGAGTATTCTGCTTCCATTAATTGCTCGACTTTCTTCATACGCCGCATGTATACGATCCCTATAATGATCAGTCCCAGTAAAAACCCGGTGATTCCTATCAGAAATCCTTCAAAAGTGACGGCCTGCAACATTACTTCACCTTCGGGCAAAGCTTCCATACTATCCATTTCCCATACAGTTGACATTTCATTGACCCGGTTACCGCTGGAGGCGGAAATATAACCAGGCATGGAAATAACGATACGAATCCCCTGCATACCTTTGAGCTGGGAAAATATGCTTCCGGCAGGCGCTTCATCAGCTGTTACCAGCAGAGTGGTTTTATGCCAGAGGAAAAAGTTTTTCGTTTGCGCCTTAACAGGCAGCTTGTCAGTTAATGTATTATAGGCGGCCCAGTCATCTACTGTCCTGGTAAGAATCGTTTTATCACCGTTTACATTTTTTTCCCATGCGGATGTATTGATGTTTGTTTCATTATTATTGATGGTAACGGTTTCTTTGATCGTGTGATCATCATACGCCTTTATTTCCCATTGTACAGCATTGTTATTCCCAGCTTGCCCGTATAGCGGGCAGAGAATAATTGCCGCCCAAAGCAGAACCATCACCCCCGCAGTTCGCTTTGTTATCATCATCATCCCCCCCTCGATGAAATTTAAACCTAAATAAAGATTATAACATAAATTCTATAAAAACAACAAAAAAGTTCTGTATTTAATAAATACAGAACTTTAGAAATCCTCTGCTTATTAAGCTGCACTGTGTGCAGCAACCGTCTCCGTGTTGAAACCTGCTATTTTACTTCCACACTGGCGCCGGCTTCTTCGAGTTTCGCTTTGATATCAGCAGCTTCTTCTTTGGTGATTTTCTCTTTTACCGGGTTCGGTGCTTCGTCAACCAGGGCTTTGGCTTCTTTCAGTCCCAGACCGGTCAGTTCACGAACAACTTTGATAACATTGATTTTCTTGTCCCCAGCCGAGGTGAGGATGACATCAAACTCGGTCTGTTCTTCAACCGCTTCAGCCACTGCAGCGCCTGCTGCCGGTGCTGCTACAGCTGCGGGGGCAGCAGCGCTTACGCCAAATTCTTCTTCCAGAGCCTTTACCAACTCTGATAATTCCAAAACGGTCAATCCTTTTACTATTTCAATTACTTCCTGTACTTTACTCATGTTTATTACCTCCCAAAATTATATTTTTTTAACTGGCCTGCTTCTGTTCTCTGATTTGATCCAGCACTCTGGCTAAACCTGATAGATTAGCGTTAAGCACATATACAAAACTGGTGATCGGTGCCTGCATGGTGCCAAGAACTTTAGCAACCAGCACTTCCCGCGGCGGCAGATCTGCCAGCGCCTTTATTTTATCCGCGCCAACCATCTGACCTTCAAGAATTCCGACTTTTACTTCCAGTTTCTTATATTTGGCTATAAACTCAAAAACGGTTTTGGCCGGACCTACGGGATCCTCATTGCTGAACACTACTGCATTCGGGCCTTCAATAAGCGGGATCAATTCTCCATAACCGGTATTCTGCAAAGCAAATTCGGTCATTGTGTTGGTCACAACCTTGTAGGTCACACCAGGAACTCTGAGTCTGTTCCTTAGATCAGTCATTTCCGCTACGGTCAAACCGCGATAATCAGTAAAGATAACCAATTTGGCATCTTTTAATCTTTGTTCTGTCTCTTTTACAACCTGCTTTTTCGCTTCTATATTGGGCATTGTTTCACCCCCTTTTATCAACTTGGTGACGATGGCTTAAACCAAAAACCTCTGCAGGAAACCTGCAGAGGCATAAACTTGCTATAAGCAAATTATTATTAATAACCTCGGCAGGCGAACTGTCGTTCATTATGGCTTTGGCCACCGGCTTTCTACAGTCAGTATTTTCTTTTTTAGCTTACAATTACTTATTTTACTTGTTAGCTGCCATGATTACAAGTGGGTTGATCCTGATTCCCGGGCTCATGGTGGAGCATACACTGACCGACCTCATATAGGTACCTTTGGCAGCAGCCGGTTTCGCTTTAATAAGAGCGCCGGCAAAAGCGTTCAGATTTTCCTGCAATTTTTCAATATCAAAAGATACCCTGCCAATCGGTGCATGAACGATGGAATTTTTATCCACACGATATTCAATTCTTCCTGCTTTTAATTCGTTAATGGTTCTTTCAATATCAAAGGTTACGGTTCCGGCTTTCGGATTCGGCATTAATCCGCGTGGTCCCAAGATCTTACCAAGCTTACCGACTACGCCCATCATGTCAGGGGTAGCAACAGCGATGTCAAAATCGAACCAACCGCCCTGGATCTTTTCCACCAGTTCTTCTCCGCCGACAATATCTGCTCCCGCAGCTTCTGCTTCCTTTACTTTCTCACCTTTGGCAAATACCAGTACTTTTCTGGTTTTACCGGTTCCGTGTGGTAAGCTTACCGTACCTCTTACCTGTTGGTCTGCATGACGCGGGTCAACGCCCAGTTTAACATGCACTTCCACTGTTTCATCAAATTTGGCGGTTGAAATTTCTTTAATAAGGCTCAGTGCTTCCGCTGGATCATACAGTTTGGTGCGGTCGATTCTGGTTGCTGCTCCCTTATATGCCTTGCTTCTTTTCATTAAAATATACCTCCTCGTGGTTATGGCGGAATGTTTCCTCCCACATATTTAAAACCATTAGTCTACGACTTCAATGCCCATGCTGCGAGCTGTGCCTTCGACCATTCTCACTGCTGCATCAATATCTGCTGCATTGAGGTCATCTTTTTTGATTTCGGCGATTTCCAACAGTTTCGCCCGTTGGATCTTAGCGACTTTTTTCTTGTTGGGTTCCCCGGATCCTTTAGGCACATTCGCTGCTTTCTTTAATAAGTCGGACGCCGGGGGTGACTTTAATTCAAAGGAAAATGATCTGTCTGCATAAACGGTTATCTCTACTGGAACTATATATCCAGTCTGATTCGCTGTTCTTGCATTGTATTCTTTACAAAAGCCCATTATATTTACACCATGTTGTCCTAAAGCAGGTCCAACCGGTGGCGCCGGCGTAGCTTTACCGGCTTGTATTTGTAATGATACTTTGCCGATTACTTTCTTGGCCACATTTTCACCTCCTATAATTTATCTATTTGTTCATAATCCAGTTCCACAGGTGTTTCCCTGCCAAACATAGAAATTGCTACTCTTACTTTACCGCGGTCAGGCAGCAATTCCTTGACCACTCCTTCAAAGTTGGCAAAAGGGCCGCTGTTGACGCGAACATTTTCTCCTATATCTATATCAAGGATCTTTGGCTTACTGTCCATCAATCCCATCTGGCGCAGAATCTTATGGATCTCTTCCGTTTGCAGCGGGATCGGTTTTGTGCCGCTGCCCACAAACCCTGTTACACCAGGGGTATGACGTACAACATACCAGGAATCATCGTCCATCACCATATTGACAATAACATAACCGGGAAAGACTCGTTTGGTGGTAACCTTTCTCTTCCCGCTCTTGTATTCCACTTCCTGTTCTTCAGGTATGATTACATCGAAGATCTTATCCTGCATATTCATGGATTCAACCCTTTTGGACAGGTCGACTTTTATTTTGTTTTCATAACCGGAATAGGTATGCACAACATACCAATCGCCTTTGATAACCGGCTGATTTTCCTCGTTGTTTACATTCTGTTCCAATTGCTCATCAGTAATTGGAACCACCTCCTCTATTAAGCAGCAGCATTAAAAAGCAGCTTCAATAAAGATGAAAGACCCCAGTCGAAAAGATAAATTATGATCGCAACCAGGGCTACCGCAAATATAACTACCCCGGTGTATGCAACCATTTGCCGCCGGTCAGGCCAGTGAACTTTCTTCAGTTCATTATAAACACTGATGAAATACTCCCTGATATTTTCAAATCGGTCTTTAATCGTTACCTGCTTTTTAGCTGGTAAATTGCTTTTGGCCATATTGTTCACATCCCTGACATTACTTAATCTCTTTATGGATCGTATGGGCGTTGCAGAATTTGCAGTGCTTGCGCAGTTCTATCTTCTCAGTATTTTTTTTCTTATCTTTAGTAGTTGTATAATTGCGTTGTTTGCATTCTGTACACGCTAAAGTGATACCTACTCTCATGACTACACCTCCGTCCTGTGGACAAAAATCCTAGACTACTCTATCACAAGGTTAGTGCCTGTGTCAATAATTGATACCCGGTGCCGCTAAAGATAGGTCAGCAGGAAACTTCCATTTTCCTGCTGACGGGTACTTATACCATATAATGAACGTCAATTACGCATAGGTTTTGGTAACA
>DBRM01000030.1 GCA_002305965.1 Syntrophomonas sp. UBA1368 | reverse complement strand
ATCTACCAATGCGGCTCCATCTCCCCAGTGAAGATCAGCAACCGACCTTGGGATAATACCTTTTTCCACCATTTCAATGGCACAGGCTATGGTTCCTCCCAGGGTGATGGGGTCCAGGCCAAGCTCATTGCAGAGGAAATTCGCTTTACAGATGGCTTCAAAGTCATCAATATTCAGATTGGAACCAAACGTCCAGGTGGCTTCATATTCAGGTCCTTCACCGGCACTCTTGAAAGGCCCCTTCGGGATATCTGTCACTCTGCCGCAGCCGATGGAGCAGCCAAAGCACCCTTTATTTCTGACCAGATAATGCTCAGCCTGCCATTCACCGGATATTTTTTCGGCATTGGCAAACATGGCGGCTTCGCTGAAATTCTTAACCGGCAGGCCGCCGTGCTCATTTAAAATATTGACCAGAATATTGGTTCCGTAAGCTGCCAGTCCTTGTCCGGTAACTTCATGTTCACGCAGTTTCTTCCGTGCATCCTTGGCTGCTTCGATAAAAGCCTGTGGGTCTTCCACCGTGATCCCGCCGGTACCGCGAACTACGATCGCTTTCAGGTTCTTCGAGCCCATTACCGCTCCGACTCCGGAACGCCCTGCTGCCCGGTGGTATTCGTTCATGATGCAGGCGAATTTGACCTGGTTCTCCCCTGCCGGTCCTATGCAGGCAACTTTGGCTTCTTCATCCTTGGCTTTCAATGCATCAGTAACGGCAAAAACATCCTGTCCCCATAATTCATCCGCCGGAAGAAGTTCAGCATGATCATTATAGATCGACAGATAAACCGGACTGGGCGATTTTCCTTCGAAAATAATGCCGTCCCAGCCTGCATACTTGAGTTCCGGCCCGAAAGTACCGCCGGAATTGGAAGCAGCGATGGTTCCGTTTAACGGGCCTTTGGTAACAACATTATACCGTCCGGCGGAACCGGCAAAAGTACCGGTCAGGGGTCCGGTCATGAAGATAATTTTGTTTTCCGGACTTAACGGATCGACCTTTGCATCTACCTCTTCCACAAAATATTTGGTCCCCAGCCCGCGGGCACCGATAAACTTTTCAGCATATGCTTTATTCAGCGGTTCAGGAGTGACGGTTCCATTGGTCAAATCAACTCTTAATATTTTACCCATCCAAGCAGACATATTTATCTTCCCTCCTCCATAACCTCACGGAATTTTTCTGCTGTTTCACGGCGTTTATTAAAATTAGCCGTCTTCGCTTCACGGTAAGAAATTGCCTGTGTAGGACAATGTTTGACACATTCCGGGTCACCGCCGCAAAGGTCACATTTTAAAATCATATCATGATCTGCATCAAAGAAAGTTGCACCGAAAGGACATGCGATCGTACACATTTTGCAGCGCAGACATGTTGCATGGTTCACAATTTTAGCGCCGGTTGCAGCATCTACGCTGATGGCATTGACCGGGCATACCTCCATACATGCAGCTACACTGCACTGCTGGCATACCGCTGGAAAAGAAAAGCCGCTTTTCTCAAACGCTACGATAGAGATCCGGGAACGGAGCGGATTAAATTCTCCGGAATGAGTAAAAGAACAAATCAATTCACAACTACGACAGCCGGTACATTTTTCAGGTTCCACAAACAGTACTTTGCTCATACTTTCCTGATTCTGCCCTTCTGGGACAAATCAGTCCTCACACTCCTTTACTTAAATTTTATGCGCTCCGGCACCAGGATCCGGCCGCTGTCCGGGATCTTAATTGCCGGATAATAAGCGCATATTATCGGTTATCTATTTATCTAGCATAAAGCATGCCAGACACCATCCCGCTATATAAAAAAGGCGGCCGGGTTAGATCCGCCGCCTTTTTGTAATCTGGTTACAGAATATTTATTGCCTTATTTATTTATTGGAATGTTACTCTTCCGTCTTAATTTTAACGTTATTGTCGCATTCATGTTACATCGTTGTTACACTTCTTGATTCGTTCCAGGCTCAGGTCCAGCAAATCGACCAGGCAGAATTCATCCTTAAGCACAGATTCTCTACCGATCAGCAGCTTGATGGCTTCCGCTGCCTGCATACTGGCTATTACAGCGGCAGTAAAAGGCAAGGTCCCCAATACATTTTCTATCCCCTGCTGTACAAATTTACCGTACCAATCATGCAAACAGCGATCGCCGGGCATAATGACCGTAAGCTGCCCATACCAGCCTCCCACCGCTCCGTGTACCAGCGGAACTCCGGCTGCAGCACAGGCATCTGCCAGATCCAAACGGGCAGGAATACTATCCAGGGCATCAACGATCACGTTCTGCTGCCGGAATAAATCCCCGGCACTATCTTCCCAGCGAGATTGAATCGACGTAACTGTCACCGCCGGATTTATTTTTGCTATTTCCTCAAGGCATACATCCACTTTGCTCTCGCCGAGATTGGAGAAATTCGACCACAGCTGGCGGTTCAAATTGCTTTCACTAAATATGTCCGGGTCCCAGACTGTAATATGCCCGACACCCATCCTGGCCAGATGATTGATTATGTTAAGTCCCAGGCCTCCGCAGCCGCAGACCCCAACCCGGGTTTGAAGCAGCTGCAGCTGTTCTTCCTTGCTTATTGCTTTGATGTTGCGGACATAATGAAGAGGGATTGATCCTTCCTTAAGCAGGCTTATTTCAATTTCCCGCGGATCAGTGTTCCGGGAATCTGCCATAGACTTGATTTCCTGCCATTTAACCTGCTTTTCGCCCGTATCATTCATGCTTTAACCCCCTCCTACCATGGGAAAAATGGATAAGGTATCTCCCGCATGCAGAATGGCCTCGGGAGTCGTGCTCAAGCCGTTTAAAAAAACTACTCCCAATTCTTTACGGGGAATTTTCAGATAATCGATCACCCAGCCAACTGTGCAGTTGTCCTCCAGGTCCATTTCTTTTTCCTTGAAGCGATTCTTACGGAAATTGGCAAATAATTTTACTTTAACCAGCATCTGAACCCATACCTCCTGCATAGTGATAAAGGCTATTGCGTCATATAAGCAACGGCCTCAGGCTATTTCTTTTTATTCTTTATATATTTATGCGTGATATAAGGATGATTGGTTTTACGCGATTGAATCTCAAACTGTTTCAGGGATGAAATCAACGGAGTCAATTTGGTATGCCCGTAGTTACGGGTATCAAAATCCGGATAACGCTTGTTGAGTATTTTCCCTACTTCTCCCAGGAAGGCCCAGCCATCGTCATCAGAAGTCTCGTTGACGATCACCTGAATGGTTTTAATCAGTTCTTCTATACTGGCCATGGTTTCCGGAGCCGCAGCAGCTCCATTGGTTCTTTCCCCGCTGCGGATCTCATTTTCATTAGCCGGACTGGCGGCCAGCACTTCCAGGTATTTGAATATTTCACAGGCGGAAATAAAGGGAGTAGGCGTTTTCTTTTCTCCCATTCCCACAACATACATGCCTGCCTCCCTGAGGCGTGCTGCCAGGCGGGTAAAATCGCTGTCACTGGAAACAATGCAGAACCCATCAACATTACCAGAATACAGGATATCCATGGCATCAATGATCAATGCGGCATCAGTGGAATTTTTACCGGTGGTGTAACTGTACTGCTGGATAGGGGTGATAGAGTAATTTAACAAAACATTCTTCCAGGCACCCAGCTGTGGCTTGGTCCAATCCCCGTATATCCTCTTATAGGTAGGGATACCGTGGTTGGTTACCTCATCGAAAATGTATTTTATATACTTGTCCGATACATTTTCTGCATCTATCAGGACGGCAATCTTGCGGTCGTTTTCCATTAAAATCTCCTTTTATAATCGTTATGATCCGAATATTTATCGGTATTTTCTTTCATTATAATTATAAATAACCATACTGACCATAACAATCCGATTCTTATTCGGCGGACAACTTTCCTGGTTGGCATACGCAGTGAATCCATTAGCACTCTAAAACATTACGACTACATAGACAGTTTCTTGATGACTGAACTCCTGATATTATTCAAGCTGTAATTTCATCAAATGTTCACAATTTGTACATATTAATTAACTGTTTTTGATGTAAACTATAAACTAATGCTTTATATATTTTACAATTCTAGTATTACAAAGCATGAATGCTGACAAAAGATAAGGAGATGAACTATGTTTCAGCAGGAAAATTTAAAAAAATATTTGATTGTGTTAAGTGTGTTGGTGTTGCTGTTAGCCGGCACCCTTGCTTACGTACTGATCCGTTCAGGCGGCAAAGGGGATGTGGTTGCCCGGGTGGACGGTCAGCCCGTCAGTAAAGACGAGCTTTATGAACTGATGGTACAGTCGAACGGACAAGCAGCTTTGGACTCTTTGATCAGCCAAAAGCTCGTGGAGCTGGAAGCGAAAGAGCAGAATATAACAGCTACCGACGCTGAAGTACAAAAAGAACTGGATGAGGTTGCCGAATACTATGGCGGACTCGATGTTTTCGAGCAGTCGCTTAAAACTTACAATCTGACTCTGGAAGATGTCAAAGAAGATCTGGCTGTACAGGTAAAACTTGAAAAGCTGATGAAATTAAAAATCAATGTGACGGATAAAGAGATACAGGAATATTTTACTGCCAACAAGGAACTTTATGACGTCGAAGAGCAGGTCAAAGCCAGCCACATCCTGGTCGATACTGAGGAAAAGGCACAGGAAATCAGACAAAAGCTGGAAGCAGGCGGAGATTTTGCCGAACTGGCCAAAACCAATTCCCAGGATACAACCAACAAGGACCAGGGGGGCGACCTGGGAACGATAAGCCGCGGACAAATGGTCGAAGAATTTGAAGAAGCAGCTTTTTCCTTACCGGTTGGGGAAATCAGCCAGCCGGTGAAAACCGAATACGGCTATCATATTATTAAGGTAACGGAAAAGATCCCGGCACGTGAAGGCACACTGGCTGAAAACAAAGAAGGTATCCGGGACACATTGTTTAATCAAAAGATGCAAACCGAATACAGCGCCTGGCTTGATGAGCAGTACAAAAAGCACAAAGTAGAGACATTGCTGTAAACAATTAGGTGAAGTAAAAAGGGGCTGAACGAATAATTTTCGTACACAGCCCCTTCTTTTTTCGATGTACTTACCAGATACATAAAAAGATCTGTTTTGCAGACAATATTATCATTCCATTGAGAAAGGGGGGCTTTTCATTCATATCCACAAGACCCGGCCAGCAATACTGGTAATGCTTGCTTTTCTATTGGTTTTCGTCTCCCAGGCTTATGCAGCGCCAGATCAAGCACCAGTCAAATCTGAGATCAAGCTGACTGACCAACAGAAGCAGGAGATCGCCGCTCTGGAGAAAGAAATCCTTAAACAGAAGAAGACTGTTATTACCAAATATGTAGAGTTTGGAGTCCTGTCGGAAGCACAAGGAAAGGAAATCATTTCTCGGATGGAAAAACGCTATCAGATGATGGAGCAAAACGGCTTTGTCCCCAGATTTGACAAACCGATGCATCGCCATTGTCGTTAGTGTTGTAAAAACAAACTCTGGTTAGTTTGTTCAACCCGGCGAAGATTTTTGCCGGGTTGTTTTATTATCAGTGTCCAAATTGCAACCGTCAGTTGGCTGGCGCCATCCTAATGTATACTTTATGAAATCATTGTAACTGACAGTCGGTGTTGTTAAAATTAATGCTTGGAAAAGCCAAGCTCCAATTTATACGATGGGAGGAATAAAATGCCGAAACGCACTGATATCAACAAAATCCTCATCATAGGATCAGGCCCCATTGTTATCGGCCAGGCTTGTGAATTTGATTATTCAGGTACCCAGGCCTGCAAAGCACTGAGAAAACTTGGTTACCAAATCGTTTTGGTCAATTCCAATCCCGCAACCATCATGACCGACCCGGGCATTGCTGATTTCACCTATATAGAACCGCTCAGTATAAAAAGCCTGACAGATATCATCGAAAAAGAACGTCCGGATGCAGTCCTGCCAAATTTAGGCGGGCAGTCTGCCCTGAATCTATGCTCCGAATTGAGCCAGGCCGGAATTCTGGAAAAATACGCAGTCCAGGTGATCGGGGTGCAGATCGATGCCATCGAACGCGGTGAAGACCGTATTGCCTTTAAAGAGACCATGAACCGGCTGGGCATTGAAATGCCTCGCAGTCAATCAGCCTATACCGTAGAGGAAGCAGAAAAAATAGCAGCCGAACTTGGCTATCCGGTGGTCATCCGCCCCGCTTATACCATGGGCGGTACCGGGGGCGGCCTGGTTTACAATGTAGAAGAATTAAGGACCATTGCCAACCGCGGCATCTCTGCCAGTATGGTGGGACAGATCCTGGTGGAAGAATCGGTTTTAGGCTGGGAAGAGCTGGAACTGGAAGTGGTAAGAGATGCCAAAAATCAAATGATCACCGTCTGCTTTATTGAAAATATCGATGCGATGGGTGTGCATACCGGGGATTCCTTCTGTTCCGCGCCTATGCTGACCATAAGCACTGAACTGCAGCAGCGCCTGCAGAAATACGCCTACGCCGTGGCGGAAGCCATAGAAGTGGTGGGAGGTACGAATGTACAGTTTGCCCACGATCCGGTCAGCGACCGGGTGGTGATCATTGAAATCAATCCCCGTACTTCAAGGTCTTCAGCTCTGGCCTCCAAAGCGACTGGCTTTCCTATCGCTCTGGTTTCAGCCATGCTGGCAGCCGGGCTGACTTTAGACGAACTTCCCTACTGGCGGGAAGGCTCCCTGGATAAATACACGCCTTCAGGTGATTATGTAGTCATCAAGTTCGCCCGCTGGGCCTTTGAGAAATTCCCCGGTTCCATTGATAAACTGGGGACCCAGATGCGCGCCGTGGGAGAAGTGATGAGTATCGGCAAGACATACAAGGAAGCACTGCAAAAAGCGATCCGCTCCCTGGAGATTAACCGTTATGGACTGGGTTTTGCCAAAGACTTTCACCAGCGTTCTCTGGAGGAATTAAAGACGCTGCTTTTAGAGCCCAGCAGTGAACGTCAATTCATCCTTTATGAAGCGATACGCAAAGGAGCAGACCTGGTTGAATTATACAGGATAACCCATATCAAGCCCTGGTTTCTCGAACAGATGAAGGAAATGGTTTTACTGGAAGAAGAGATCCTTAAACACCGCGGCGGGAAACTGCCGGACACCTTACTTGTCCAGGCAAAAAAAGACGGGTTTGCTGACCGTTATTTAGCCGAACTTATACAGCAGCCGGAAGCTGATATACGTAAACAGCGTACGGCACTAGGCATGGTCGAAGGCTGGGAAGCAGTTCCGGTCAGCGGGGTGGAAAACGCCTCCTATTATTTCTCAACTTATAATGCAGCTGATACAACCGGCAGCAGTGACAGACCCAAAGTAATGATTTTAGGCGGCGGTCCCAACCGCATCGGCCAGGGAATAGAATTTGACTACTGCTGCGTACATGCTGCTTTTGCCCTGCGGGATCTGGGTTATGAAACGGTGATGGTCAATTGTAATCCTGAAACAGTATCCACCGATTACGATACCTCCGATAAGCTTTATTTTGAACCCTTAACCGTGGAAGATGTCCTCAGCATTTATGAAAAAGAAAAACCCCTGGGTGTGATTGTACAGTTTGGCGGCCAGACTCCTTTAAATATCGCTGCAGAATTGTCCGGAGCAGGGGTAAGGATCTTAGGCACTACGCCTGAAACCATCGACCTGGCAGAAGATCGCGACCGTTTCCGCCATATCATGGATAAACTTGATATTCCAATGCCTGAATCAGGCATGGCAGTCAACATTGAAGAAGCCATCATGATCGCGGGGAGGATCGGCTATCCGTTAATGGTCAGACCTTCCTACGTCCTGGGAGGACGCGGCATGGAAGTGGTCCATGATGAAGAAATGCTGCGCCAGTATTTAAATGCTGCCGTAGACATTACCCCGGAAAGACCTATTTTGATCGACCGGTTCTTAAGCAACGCAACCGAAGCGGAAGCCGACGCCATAGCTGACGGAGTCAATACATTTGTTCCTACAGTCATGGAGCATATTGAACTGGCCGGCATCCACTCAGGAGACTCAGCCTGTGTGATCCCTCCGATTACAATATCACCCCGGCATATTGCTGAAATCGAGGAATATACGGGAAAGATCGCCCGGGAACTGAATGTAGTCGGTTTGATGAATATGCAGTATGCAATTGCAGATGACAAAGTGTATGTATTGGAAGCGAACCCCCGGGCTTCACGCACTGTACCATTGGTGTCCAAGGTTTGTAATATTCAGATGGCCAGGATCGCCACTGAAATAATGATGGCAGCAGCTACCGGCCGGCATTACTCCGTTGACCGGCTTAGCCGGAAAAAAATCGATCATTTTGGCGTCAAAGAAGCAGTTTTTCCTTTCAATATGTTCCCGGAAGTGGATCCCATCCTGGGCCCGGAGATGCGTTCCACTGGTGAAGTATTGGGCATTGCAGATAGTTTCGGGCTGGCCTATTATAAAGCCCAGGAAGCTACCCGCTCTTCCCTGCCAACTGCAGGAACAGTACTGCTCAGTGTAACTGATGGTGATAAGCCCGCGGCACTGGAGACCGCCCGGCAATTTGCCGCCAATGGTTTTGACATCCTGGCAACTGCCGGCACTTATAAATTCCTGCAGGAAAACGGTATCCAGTGCCAGGTGATTAAAAAAATGTATGAAGGCCGGCCCAATATCGTTGACGGCATAACTAATAAGATAATCAACCTGGTCATCAATACCCCTTCCGGCAAACGCAGCCAGCATGACGATTCGTATATCCGCAAGGCTGCCATCAAATACAAGGTTCCGTATATCACTACCATGGCAGCTGCCCTTGCCAGTGCCGCCGGTATCACCGCCTATAAAGAAAAACAGGGCGGCAGTTCCGGTCTGAAATCCTTACAGGAATACCACGGATAACACCAGCATGCCATAAGTTTAAATACTTTAAAGCCTGTGATTAGACTTATTTAAATAGGTTGGTTTCACAGGCTTTCTTATGTTGACTGTCTGAATATTTCGAATCATAATATTATTAGCACAATATTATAATTGAAGGGGGATAATTCATGCACAAAGCGACAGCCCATTTGCCAGTCTGGAAGGACCCTGACATAGACTGGGACAAAGCCTTTGAAGAGTTCCTTGCCGAAAACAAGACCCTCGCCTACATGATGCTTAAAAATGCCAAGGTCTATAAGGATGCAGGAATCCTCACCCAAAAGAATATAATGGGTGAGTGGGAAACCCTGTCCTGGAATGAATTTGCCGACCGGTTTACAGCAGTAGCAAAAGTCCTTATCGATATGGGAATCGGCGCCGGAGATATGTGTTCAGTGTTTGCACGCAACTGTTCCGAATGGGCCATATCTGACATGGGGATTCTGGCCACCCGGGCAGTATCAGTGCCTATATATGCCACCAACTCCAAAGAAGAAGCAGAGTATATTATCAATGATGCCGAAGTTAAAGTGGTTTTTGTCGGTGATCAGGATCAATATGACCGGGCAGCAGAAATCATCGCTGATAATACCTTTCTTAAGTTTATCGTAGCGATGCAGGATAATATCAAAATCAGCGGCGATAAAAGCATGTACTTAAGCCAGATGATAGAAAAAGGCCGGCAGCTCAAAAATGACAAGGAATTTGAAGAGCGCATCAATAACGTGGATCCCGATGATATCGTGACCATCATCTATACGTCCGGAACCACGGGAAATCCCAAAGGTGCAGTACATACCCACCGCAGCTTTTTAAACGGCATCTTTCCGGCCTGGCGTTACCCGGAAGCTGGCCCGCACTATATTTCCCTCTCCATTCTCCCCCTTTCTCATATCTTTGAAAGACTATGGTCTTACGGCTGTATGAGCGTCGGTGTCAGGATCGGTTATTGTCCTGATCCCACCAATTTTCTTGAATATATGAACCACTACAAACCGCACTTTATGACCAGTGTTCCCCGGATCTGGGATAAAGTTTACGGCACCATCCATGCGGGTATGAAAAACGCCGGCGGCATGAAATATAAGATGTTCGAATGGGCAAAAGGCGTTGGGCTCAAGGCTTACAGAACCAATCGCTATGGAGTCAAATATAAAATTGCTGACAAATTGGTTTTCAGTAAAATCAGAAATATGCTGGGAGCTGAGAATTGCAATGTATATCATATCGGTGGTTCCGCTTTTGCGCCTGAAGTAAATGAGTTCTTCCAGGCGATCGGCATCAACATTTTCATGGGCTATGGTTTGACAGAGTTCTTCCCGGTCTGTGTCGGGTTCAGAGACAATGCCATCCCCGGATCATGCGGTGTTCTGCTGCCCATGTGCCAGGCCAGGATCTCCGAAGAAGGAGAAGTCCAGCTAAAAGGCGGCATGTGTATGACCGGATATTACAAAAATCCGGAAGCAACCAAAGCCATTTTCACCGAAGACGGGTGGTTTAAGACCCAGGATGTAGGCGAGCTGTATTATGTGGAAAAGAACGGCGGTAAACTGGGCTATATCAAAATAACTGACCGGATCAAAGAACTAATCATCACTGCCGGCGGCAAGAACATCTCCCCGCAGCAGATCGAATCCTTGCTGGGTAATGAAATCTATATTTCCCAGTTTGTGTGCATCGGTGAAAACCGGAAATTTATTTCAGCTCTGGTAGTGCCAAACTTCATCCTGTTGGAAGACTACTGCAAGAAGAATAATATTGAATATGTATCTCCGGAACAGATCATTCAAAACCCGGCCATATACAAATTCTATGAAAGCCTGATCGAAGCCAAAACCAGGAGCCTGGGCCAGGTGGAAAAAATCAAAAAGTTCGTTCTGCTTCCGGAGGAGCTTACCCAGGAGGCCGGCGAATTGACCCCGACCCTTAAACTGAAACGCAAATTTATTGATCAGAAGTATAAACCTCTTATCGACAAACTCTACGAAGAATAAAGTGCTTGGCTAAAGGGTGTCAGGAGGACTCATGACACCCTTTCTTCTTTCCTTCCATAGTTCAGGGGTAAAGTGTGATAACAGAAAAGGGATGCGGACGCTATTATTGATGGGCCGTTCAATAATTTTTTGTGCCTTTTTTATATATTCCGCCGCGGCAGCGCCGTCCAAAACCGGTCCGTGGCCCGGCAGCATGATCTGCGCCTCCAGATCCAGCAGCCTTTGCAGGGACTCCAGCATTTTTTCCTTGAACAATACCGGTACCGGCAGCACGATTGTGCCATTGATATTCATAAACATGTCGGGATAACAGATCATACCGGCCTTTTCATTGTACAACCCGATATCATGGCTGGTATGGCCGGGCAGGAATATCGTCTGCCACTCTTTAAATATGGGCAGTCTCTCCCAGTCCTTTAGGCGGTGATCAGGATGGATCATACGCGGATAACTGAGTTCGCCCTTTTTGAATATGTTTTTGCCCATGATCGATTCTGTCAAATATGTGTCCACACGATGCTGCAGTATACCCCCAAGTCCGGCATACCATTTATCCAGCCGCTCATGGGCCGCCACCGGAATGGCATATCTTTCCCTCAGGATCGCTGCTCCCCCGGCATGATCCGGATGCATATGCGAAATGACCAGCAGTTTTATATCTGCTGGCGTCTTTTGCAGATGTTCCTGCATATATTTTTCCAGCCGCGCAATATCCCCTGCTCCTGAACCACTGTCATACAGCAGCAAGCCCTCTGCAGATTCCAGCAAAGTGAGATTGGAAAGGCAGCCTTTGATGGAATGATATTTCACCTTACCATCCGGCAATACATATACCCCTTATCACAGCTGTGGTAAATTAGCTCTTAGGTGTGCTGCAGTCAATAGGAAATATAAGCTCAGCTTTTCTAATGATTTTATTATAGCCAAAGGGTTCCAAAGTCACAACATGCTACGTCAGCACTAAAAAGGCTGTTCGCTTCGTCCCGGGGGATGCTGCAAACAGCCTTATATGGCTGGTCTTTATTATCTTACTACTGCGGTTTCGCTTGTAAAGCGGCGGTCAGGGAAATTTGCTTTCCATCGCGCAGGATATCAAGGGTAATTGTATCTCCTACTTTATGATCAGAAACTATTTCCTGCAAACCTTCTGCTGAAGTAATTACAGTGCCGTCAATGGCGGTGATCACATCCATAGCTTTAACGCCAGCCTTCTCTGCAGCTGTACCTCTCACGATTTCAACCACTACCACACCCTGGGTCGAACTGCTCAAATTCAGTTCCTGGCGCACTTCATCATTGACATCTGTCATACTGATTCCCAGAAATGGCCTGACGATAACTTTGCCTTTGATCAGATCCTGCAGCACCTCATGCACCGTATCAGTGGGTATGGCAAAGCCGATCCCCTGCGCGGTAGCATTCACGGCTGTATTGATGGCAATGACTTCACCTTTAAGGTTTAACAGCGGGCCGCCGGAATTACCGGGATTAATCGCCGCGTCTGTCTGGATCAGGTTTTTATAATTGCGGTCTTCAATGCTGATGGGGCGCCCTTTGGCAGATATCACCCCGGTGGTCACAGTATGGTCAAGACCGTAAGGCTGACCGATGGCTACCACCCATTCACCTACCCGCATCTTATTGGAATCACCTAATTTTAAAACCGGATAATTGCTGCCTTCAATTTTTAATACCGCCAGATCCAAATCTCTGTCCTGGCCTACCACCCGAGCCGGCAATTCCTCGTTTTTCCCATTCAGCTGAACGGTAACTGAAGCCGCATTTTCGATCACATGTTGATTGGTCAGGATATACCCATCGCTGGTAATGATAAACCCGGTGCCAATACCGGTTTGGTATTGCGGACTGAAATTATAATTATCCCCAAAGAATTCCCGGAAAAACGGGTCATTGAAAAAAGGATTGTCAGCAATGGAAGTACTTCTGACTTTCGACTTGATATTCACCACAGCGGGAGTAGCTTTCTCCACCATGTCAGCAATATCCATGGCTCCGGAAGGCAGTACAGCAGCCGTCGCTATGTTGTTTCCGTACTCGACAACTACCTCTTTTTCCGGTTCTCCCTTTATCGCTGCCCACAGATTGGTTCCCTGTTGATCGGCAATATACGCTCCGCCTAATAAGAAAGCGATCAAAAAAGTAGTAATAATAATAACTGCGGTTTTCTTCATGATCTATCTCCTCCTGATATATTTATTTACTAAAGCCGAGCCGGCCATACCATAAATGGCTTTCTTTTTTAATAAATTATAACCTGAATTTGTGAAGGTTTTGTGAAAATTTATTGAAAGTTATCTGTATTATCCATTCCGCTTAAAGTGTTAAAAGCAGAAGATGATATAATTGAATGGATATATTTTATCCGGGTATTCGGTGGTTTTCCGGGATAATCTAAAGAAAGACAATTTTTAAGGAGCACCTATGCTGATCAGTATTGCCAATGAAATAGAGCGAATAGGCGGGCGGGCTTTTTACACCGGGGGTTATGCCCGGGATCTTTTGCTGAGCGGACACGCTGACGTAAGCCCTGATATAGATATAGAAGTATTTCACCTGGAACAGGAGCAGCTGGCCGCTGTGCTTTCTCTGTTCGGGGTGGTGAAAACCGTGGGCAAAATCTATCCGGTGTTTAAAATCAAAGGGCATCCTGAATGGGATTTTACCCTTTCCCGTCAGGATAACTATGCAGCGGCAGCTGCCCGCAGAGATTTTACCATCGACGCTATTATGATCGACATCATATCCGGGGAAATATCGGATTACACCGGGGGAAGGCAGGATCTTGCCGCTAAAGTCATTCGTCATACCACGCCTGAGGTATTGGCTGACGATCCCCTGCGGGCTTACCGGGCAGCCTCATTGGCAGGACGGTTAGGGTTCACCATCCATCCCGAAACACTGCAGTTGATGCGCAAGGCAGATTTAAGTAAAGTCCCGCCCGAAAGAATCGCGGCAGAATTAAAGAAACTCTTGCTGCTCTCGGCAAAGCCTTCCATCGGTTTGAGATACCTGGAAGAAACCGGGCTCCTAAAGCAGCTTCATCCAGATCTTTACAATTTGATCGGCTGTGAACAGGAACCAAAAAACCACCCCGAAGGTGACGTATGGGAACATACTTTACAGGTAGTTGACCAGGCCGCCAAACTAAAGGTCAAGTCCGGAAACCCGCTGGCTTTGATGTGGGCTGCCCTGCTGCATGATATCGGTAAACCTGCCGTTACCAAACGGCGGGAAGGCAAGATCACGGCTTATGGGCACGATACCGAAGGGGCGAAGATGGCATCTGCATTTTTACATAATCTGCGCTGCAGCAACGAACTCACTCACAGCGTAATGGTGCTGACCCGGGAACATATGCATCCTGTCCTGTTGTATAAACAAAAAGAGCAGATCACGGATAAAGCTATCCGCAAACTGGCTGACCGGGTCGATATCAGCGAATTATTGCTGCTTTCCGAAGCCGATTTCAAAGGACGAAGTATGGAACGTGATTACAGTCCCATCCGCAATTGGCTCCTGGGCAGGATCATGGCACTGGGCCTTGAGCCCGGGAAGAGAATCGAGCCCCTGGTCAAGGGACGGGACCTTCAGGAATTAGAAATCCTGCCGGGAAAAAAATATAAAGAAATCTTGGATAAAGCCTTCGAACTACAGTTGGAGGGAAAAAGCAAGGATGAAATCCTGCAGGCAATAAGAGCAGATGACTAAACTGAAGACAGCTTATTATTTCAACATTAGAATTGGCTCAGCGGGGACGTTAAAACCAAATTTTTTATAGAATTCCTGGGCATCACGGGTCACCAGAAGGCCTTTCATATTTTGATTCTCAAAGTTTCGGAGAATATTTTTCAGCATAAAACTCCCCAGTCCTTTTTTACGATACTCTTTATCAATTACAACATCGCATAAATAATAAACTGAAACATTGTCAGTCACGATCCGCGCTAACCCAATTTGCCTGTTATTGTGAAAAAGCCCCCAGCACAATGAATTTTCTATAGAGGCTTCAATTTTTTCAATGG
>DBRM01000055.1:41333-64994 GCA_002305965.1 Syntrophomonas sp. UBA1368 | reverse complement strand
CAGTGAAGTTTCCAGGGGAGGGTCCGCAGTAAATAATAGTATCACTGCCAGCATTCTAAATACTGCCATGCAGCACCTGGGAACGCCTTATCGCTATGGCGGTTCCGCCCCGGGCGGCTTTGATTGTTCCGGTTTCGTAAAGTATGTATATTCTCAAAATGGATACAATTTAAACAGAACGGCGGCATCACAATATAGTCAGGGTACCCCGGTCAGTAAAGCTGAATTGCAGCTGGGTGATCTGGTATTTTTCTGCTGTGGCAGTTCTTCTATTGATCATGTAGGGATTTATATCGGTAATAACGAATTTATCCATTCCTCTTCTCCTCGCAGCGGAGGAGTGATCATCACCAACCTTGGTGAAAGTTACTATTTAAACAGTTATGCTGGTGCAGCAAGGATCGTTCAATAATACATAATCAAATTCAATCATGCTGGAGGGGTACATGGAAGAAAATATTTTTGTTATGCCCGGCAGTATAATGGACAGCAAAGAGTGGAAAGAGCTGGAAACAAGGGAAAACGAACTGGGCAGTGAGAAGATTTTAGAGGAAATCATTGATAAACGCATCTGGAGCAATGCCGAAATAATATGGATCCTGAGAAAAATGGTGTATTTTTACGGCAAAAAGGATGATCTTTTAAAAATTGCACCACCGGAACGTTTGCTTACCAATATGACAGATTTGCTGCGGGTGTTGTTTATACTATATGATACTTTAGCTCCTGAATTGGATGACAATTTAAGAAGTTACGTTTGTTCCAAACTTACAGATGCTACTTGGGGAATCAGTAGTCGTACCAGAGTATATTTAGAAAAATTAGCAGAAAATTTGGATTAACAGATAAAAAGCTTACAGAGCGGGACGTTAAACGTTCCGCTTTTTTCTGTTTTCTCACGTTTGAACAGGAGGTTATTCATTTATTAAATGTTTACTGCGGGGGAGTAATTATGAAGAAAACCACTCATGAGCTGCTTGTAAAACGGATCATACAAATGGAAGCGAGGATCAATGCTTGTAAGCGCTGTTCGTCGGCACATCATTGTTTCAACACCCCTTCAATGGGGAAAGGAGACCTGACACCGGAAATCCTTCTGGTTTTCCAGTCTCAGGGCAACCGGCGTCCGGAAATGAACAATTATATTGAAATCAGACAGATGCTGAAAAAAGAGTTTGACCAGGAAAGAATTTACCATACTTTTTTGGTCAGATGCCAGCCGCAGGCATGTTTTCATATAGACGATACGGAGGATATGCTGGTCAGGCATAAAGCGTTTTATAAAAAAGAATGCCAGTTCAATGAACCTGATTGTCCGGGAATTCCAATTCTGCCCACAAGCAAAGAGGTGGTTTCCTGCCTGCCCTATTTGATAGAAGAAATTGATATCTTAGCACCCAATACGGTTATTCTGTTTGGCAAAAGAACCGCTGAATTCGTATTGAAAGCCAAAGGTGTTCTTGAGGAACCTATGATCCCGGGATTTTATAAGTATAACAACCGCTGTATTTTTACAACAGTGGAAGAGAATCTTTTTACCAGAGAAGATGCTAAAAAATTGACCGGTTTTATTGCAGCCCGGCAAGAAGACCTGGCATAAAATACTTAGAGCGTCTTGCAGCCAACCCCTGACGGTATTCAGAAATTACTGAGGATAAGCACTGGCCTGTCCTCAGTAATTTTATTTTTTGCTTCGGAATAGTATTTTCAAAAAGGTCTCGGAGGAAGCCTGAATGAAGTACAACGTCTGGAGTCAGATGACAGTTGATGCAGCAATCAAGAAACAAAATTCCAGTAGCGAAACGGGCCTTAATGACCAACAGGTCAAAACAAGACAGGCAAAGAACAGAAATATACTGGAAGAAGGGCCGGCTTTTAGCCCACTAAAGCTTTTCCTGCATCAATTTACCGATACCATGGTTCTGGTTTTATTAGGGGCAACAGTTTTGTCAGGTCTGATAGGAGCCATGGAAGATGCGATCACCATCATGGCTATTGTAACCATTAATGCCTTGCTGGGTTTTATCCAGGAATTCAGGGCTGAGAAGTCACTGGAAGAAATAAAAAAATTATCTGCCCCTTATACATCGGTATTAAGAGAGGGTAAAAAGCGCAAACTGCTTACGGCGGAACTGGTCCCGGGGGACATCGTATTTCTTGAGACCGGAGATAAAATACCGGCTGATCTTCGCTTGACCGCAACTCACAGCATGGAAATCGATGAATCGATTTTGACCGGTGAATCCGCCCCCGCCGCAAAAAAAGCAGATATTATACTGGGACCAAGGACCCCATTGGCGGAAATTGCCAATATGGCATTTATGGGGACTGCTGTTACCAAAGGACGCGGTATGGGACTGGTTGTAGCTACCGGAATGGAAACAGTGATGGGGGAAATCGCTCATATTATTAAAAACTCCGGCAGTGCTATGACACCGCTGCAAATCAGACTCGATCAGTTGGGGAAAATTCTAATCGTTATCTGTATCGCAGTTTGCATGGTGGTGGTTTTATTAGGCATATACCGGGGCGAAGCAATTATGACCATGTTGCTGGCAGGAATAAGTCTGGCTGTAGCAGCCATTCCTGAAGGGCTGCCGGCCATCGTGACAGTGGTATTGGCCCTGGGTATTCAGCGCATGGCCAAACGCAATGCCATCATAAGAAAATTACCGGCGGTGGAGACGTTAGGCTGCACTACCGTTATTTGCTCAGACAAAACCGGGACGCTTACGCAAAATAAAATGACGGTAAAAAAACTGGCAACCCTTGAAGGGGTCACAACTGTCAGCGGGGACGGTTATGATATCAAAGGTGATTTTTATGCCGGGCAGCAATCCGTAAAACCTTTGCGTAACAAGGCAATCAGTATGATCATCAAGGCAGCCTGGCATTGCAACAACTCCAGCTTTATTATGACAGGGAAAAAAGCAGAGACATTTGGCGATCCAACTGAAATTGCCCTGCTGGTCCTGGCGCGGAAAGCCGGACTCAGCGAACCTGCGGAGCGCATCAGGGAAATCCCCTTTGATTCAGAGCGAAAAAAGATGACGGTAGTGATAGAAGAAAACGGCCAGGCATTGGTTTTGATGAAAGGTGCCCTGGAAGAGGTGATGAAAAATTGCCGGCAGGTGATGAAAGGGGAACAGAGCATTCAACTTGATCCGGCAGCACGGGAAAAGATCACTGATCTGCAAGACCAATGGGCCGGGCAGGCCTTAAGGGTACTGGGTTTTGCGTATAAAACCATTCCCGGGCGGGATATTGAAGGCATGTCTGATGTGGAAGTGGAGAGTCATATGATATTGGCCGGCATAGCCGGAATGATCGATCCGCCGCGGCCGGGGGTTGAAAAAGCGGTTCGCGAATGCCTGGGAGCAGGCATTATTCCCATCATGATCACCGGAGACCATCCGGTCACCGCCGTTGCCATCGCCCGGGAAATAGGATTGTCAGAAAGTGAGCAGGTGGTCACCGGTACGCAGATAGACCGGCTCAGCGACAAGGAGTTATATGAGCAAGGGATGGCCAGCCGTGTATTTGCCCGGGTATCTCCGCAGCATAAAAACCGTATTGTAAAAATATTTCAGCAGCAAAACCATGTAGTGGCCATGACAGGTGACGGCGTAAATGATGCTCCAGCGGTCAAGGCGGCTGATATAGGGATCGCTATGGGAATAAGCGGAACGGAAGTGACCAAGGAAGCATCCGCCATGGTATTGGCCGATGACGATTTTTCCACCATCATCAAAGCAGTGCATGAAGGCCGGGCCATCTACGATAATATCCGTAAATTCCTGCGTTACCTGCTGGGGTGTAATATTGGCGAAATACTGGTCATGCTCCTGGCTTCTTTGATGGGTATGCCCCTGCCGCTTTTACCGATCCAGATATTATGGGTCAATCTGATCACAGATGGCTTGCCGGCCATAGCGCTGGGATTGGAACCGGCAGAACCTTTTATTATGCAAAGAAAGCCCCGGGGGAAAAACGAAGGCATATTTGCCGGCGGACTGGGAGGAATTGTTTTTAAACGGGGCATTTTCATCGGCGCCATCACCTTATTGGCTTTTAGTCTGGGTATATTATTTTGCCGGTATTCAGGCAGCTACGATTTAAGCATCCCCCGGACCATGGCTTTGAGCACGCTGGTTTTTGCGCAGCTTTTTTATGTTTTTGAATGCCGGTCCGAAAAATATTCTCCCTTCGAACTTGGATTCTTTGCCAATCAGTACCTGATCATAGCGGTGCTTATTTCAAGTTTTATGCAAGTTATGGCAATTTATTGGCCTCCTCTGCAAAACATTTTCAAAACAGCTCCCCTTCAGGGATGGCAGTGGCTGATCATTATTTCCTTCGCCGGCAGCCGGTTGATTGGAAAATATATTTTATATCTGATCCAAAATTTCCGGCACCTGACCCTTCAGTATCACACGGAAAACAAGGTATAAAGAAATCCATACGAAGTCAGTTATTGGCCGCTGCAGAATTCTTCCCGGCGGTTAACATTGCTAGCCAAAGTATTTTCAGCTATAATTCCAATAAATAACCAGACAAAAAGCGATAAGAAAGGTAGAAGAATCATGATAAAAAGCATGACAGGCTTTGGCAAGAGTCAGGTCGAACAGGATGGCTATTCAGCAACCTGTGAAGTTCGGGGTGTGAATCATCGTTATTTGGATCCGCATATTCGCTTATCCCGCCGTTACATGTTTTTGGAAGACCGCATTAAGGAAGAAATAAAGCATTATGTTACCCGGGGCAGAATTGAAATGACGCTTAATATTGAGAAAACGGGAGAATCAGTGAGAAATATTAAGGTTGACAATGATTTGGCGATGACTTATTATAAATATTTGAAGGAATTAGCAGAAAAGCTAAATATTTCGCCGGAATTAAGAATAATCGATCTTTTCCGCCTGCCGGAAGTATTCAATGTAAGCGATGATGAAGAAGATTTGGAATTGGTTTGGTCAGTGCTGGGAGAAGCAGTGAGACAAGCCATGACCAGCATGGCTGAAATGCGCAGCAAGGAAGGACGCAATTTAGCCCAGGATATTCTGGAACGGAATAACTATATATTGACCATGGTAGGTGAACTGGAAGAATTCGCCCCCCAGGTGGCCAGTGACTATAAAGATAAATTGCGTAAAAGAATCGCTGAATTGGTGGGGCAGGACCTGGTAGACGAGCAGCGTATCCTGCAGGAAGCGGCAATATTTGCTGACAAGGCCAGTATCACAGAGGAAATCGTAAGGCTAAAAAGCCATATCAAACATTTTGCTGAATTGATAGATGAAGGCGAAGCCATTGGCCGCAAATGTGATTTTCTTATCCAGGAAATGTTCCGGGAGATCAATACCGTAGCGTCAAAGAGCAACCACCTGGAAATGAGCCGCATCGTAGTTGAAGTCAAAGCAGAACTTGAAAAAATAAGAGAACAGATCCAGAACATAGAATAAAACAGGAGGTGATCCGGTTAAGTCCGGGATTTTATGGACATTAAGCTGGTTAACATTGGCTTTGGCAACATTGTTGCCGCGAATCGGATAATTGCTATTGTCAGCCCTGAATCAGCACCTATCAAGCGAATTATTCAGGAAGCACGGGAAAAAGGCATGCTCATTGATGCTACTTACGGCAGAAGGACCCGGGCAGTTATTATTGTTGACAGTACCCATGTAGTGCTGTCCGCAGTACAGCCGGAAACAGTTGCAAACCGTTTGGGCGCGAAGGATGATGAAGCTTAATAGCAGGTAATTTATATGTACATGACCAGAAAGGGCATTTTATTTATTATTTCCGGTCCATCGGGAGTTGGCAAAGGCACCATCAAAAAAGCAGTATTGCCGAGGGTCGGTGATTTGCTGGAATCTATTTCTGCCACCACCCGTAAACCCCGGATAAATGAAGAACATGGCCGGGAGTATTTTTTCCTTACCGAAGAGGAATTTAAAACCTGGATCCAGCAGGACAAATTTATCGAATGGGCCAATGTCTACTCCAATATGTATGGAACTCCCCGGGAATTTGTCATAAAGAAACTGGAACAGGGCAAGGATGTTTTGCTGGAGATCGACATCCAGGGCGCTTTGCAGGTAAAAGCAACCATGCCGGAGGGGGTCTTTATTTTTATCGCCCCGCCTGCTATTGAAGATCTGGTCGACCGGCTTTGTAACCGGGACCAGGATTCTCCGGAAAGTATAGCTGCCCGTTTAGCCGCCAGCGAAAAAGAGATGTCTTATATGCCGTTGTATGATTATGTGGTGGTCAACGATGACCTTGAAGATGCAGTCACCAAGACTGAAGCGATCATCATAGCGGAAAGATGTAAAATAAGTAATCTGAATATGGGGTGATAATATGATTCCACCGTCAACCAAAGACATAATCAATATTGGCAACAGCAAGTATGCTGTGGTCATAGCCGTCGCCAAAAGAGCGCGGGAGTTATCCGAAGATAAAAAGAATGATGAAAACTATCGCCTTTCAACCATGGTGACTGAAGCATTGGATGATGTTTTACAGGGAAAGATCAAAATAAGCTGAGCTTTTTTAACGGGAGGTTTCTATTTTGCCTGATACAATTGGTATAGGTATTACCGGCGGAATTGCTGCCTACAAAATTACTGACCTGGTCAGCAGATTAAAAAAAGCCGGTTATGATGTAATTGTGATGATGACCGAGGGAGCGACCAGGTTTATTACTCCATTAACTCTGAAAACCATATCCGGCCGCGAAGTATTGACCGATCTATGGCAGGAAAGCCGGGAATGGAAGGTCCAGCACATCGGAGTAGCGGAACAAATCGATTTACTGGTTATCGCTCCGGCTACAGCCAATATAATAGGGAAAATGGCCCACGGTATCGCGGATGACTTATTGAGTACCGTATATCTGGCCAATACCGCACCGGTTATCGTTGTTCCGGCCATGAATACAAATATGTATCAAAACCCCGTGGTACAAGACAATCTTAACAAGCTGGCTGATTACGGGTGCATCATACTGGAACCTGAAAGCGGAGAACTGGCTTGCGGGGTTGTCGGACCGGGCAGGCTTCCTGAAATCGATGTTATATATCAGGCCATCATGGAAGAACTGCATCCCAAACAGGATCTGCAGGGGAAAAAGTTGATGGTGAATGCAGGGACCACCTGTGAAGATATCGATCCGGTAAGATTTATAGCCAACCGGGGCACTGGCAAAATGGGCTATGCAATTGCAGAAGCAGCGCAAAAAAGAGGAGCCGAAGTAATTCTGGTTTCCGGCAAGTCAAATCTTAAAGTTCCGGCCGGAGTAGAATTCCATTCCGTTTGGGGCGCCGAGGAAATGTGTGCGGTTATGCTTGAATTACAGCCGGATTGCGACATTATAGTGGGTGCAGCAGCGGTTGGTGATTTTAAAATAGCCAAAACAGCAGAACAAAAATTAAAGAAAAAAGAGGGACAGACCACCCAGTTGGTACTGGAATTGGTTGGAACGCCGGATATTTTAAAAGAATTAGGCAAGAAGAAAAGCAAAGGCCAGATCATGGTGGGCTTTGCCGCTGAAACAGAGAATGTTCTGGGAAACGCCCGCAAAAAATTGAAAAGCAAAAACCTGGATTTTATTGTAGCGAATGATGTAACAATGGAAGGAGCAGGTTTTGCTGCAGACACCAATATTGTTACTATCATTGATAAAAAAGGCGATACGGCAGCACTGCCCCAGATGAGCAAGCACCATGTTGCGGAGGCTATTCTGGATAAAGTAGTCAGTTTGATGCAAAAATAAAATGGTGAGGGGATGAAGGAATTGTCAAAAACTCTTTTTACTTCAGAAGCTGTAACTGAGGGCCATCCTGATAAAATTGCCGACCAGATATCGGATGCTATTTTGGATGCGATCATAGGACAGGACCCAAATGCAAGAGTAGCAGCGGAAACATTGGTCACCACCGGACTGGTTTTTGTATCCGGGGAAGTCACCACAGATTGTTATATCGACATTCCTAAGCTGGTAAGAAATACAGTGCAGGAAATTGGCTACACCAGAGCAAAATACGGGTTTGACAGTGAAACCTGTGCAGTGATCACTTCTATTGATGAACAATCCGGAGATATTGCCATGGGAGTCGATCAGGCGCTGGAGGCTAAAAAAGGGGAAATGTCTGAGCAGGAGCTGGCCGGGATCGGGGCTGGAGACCAGGGTATGATGTTTGGATACGCCAGCAATGAAACCGAAGAATTAATGCCAATGCCTATCCTGCTGGCAAATAAAATGGCCAAAAGGCTGACAGAAGTACGTAAAGATTGTATTTTGGATTATCTTCGTCCCGACGGAAAAACCCAGGTGACTGTTGAATATGAAGATAACAAACCAATAAGGATCGATACCATCGTGGTTTCCACCCAGCATCATCCTGATATACCGCAGGAAACCATTGAAAAGGATATCATAGAACATGTAGTCAAAGCAGTTATCCCGGCTGACATGCTGGATGAGAATACCCGCTATTTTATCAATCCTACCGGCAGGTTTGTCATCGGCGGGCCCCAAGGAGACTGCGGATTGACCGGAAGAAAAATTATTGTTGATACATATGGCGGTATGGCCAGACATGGCGGCGGAGCTTTCTCCGGCAAAGATCCCACCAAAGTCGATCGTTCAGCAGCCTACGCAGCTCGTTATGTAGCCAAAAACCTGGTAAAGGCAGGGGTTGC
This sequence comes from Syntrophomonas sp. UBA1368, assembly GCA_002305965.1. Classification (GTDB taxonomy): domain Bacteria; phylum Bacillota; class Syntrophomonadia; order Syntrophomonadales; family Syntrophomonadaceae; genus UBA1368. The sequence goes on along the minus strand of DBRM01000055.1, from coordinate 56,288 downwards.
CGACCGGCTGGAAATTCAGCTGGCCTATGCCATCGGTGTGGCCAACCCTGTTTCCATTCGGGTAGATACTTTTGGTACCAACAAGATCCCAGAGGATAAGATTATTGATTTAGTCAAAAAGAATTTCGATTTAAGACCGGCAGCAATCATCAAAAATCTGGATCTGCGTCGGCCTATCTTTAAGAAGACCGCGGCTTACGGGCATTTCGGGCGCAATGACGAAGATTTTACCTGGGAAAAGACAGATAAAGCTGCAGCCATAAAAGAACAGGCAGGACTGTAAGAATATATTTGAAGGTCACATGTAAATATCTTGCGTTAAGCCAGACCCATATAAGCTAAAAGGAGCCCGTGATTGAAGTGCGCCGATGGTGCGCTGACAAAGCGGGCTTTTAAAATAGCAGCATTCCCAAAATAGTTTTGACAGTAAGTGGGGATCAAACAAGGAGGCCAGTATGCTTACAGCAGAGGTTCATATCAATCTGCCCGCCGCAAAATTCAATCAGGCTTTTCTGTATGCAGTACCGGAACATTTTGCAGAGCAGATCGAATTTGGCCAGCGGGTTCTGGTCGAATTCAACCACCGGATCCTGGAAGCATATGTGACAGGCGTAAAAGAGCAGGAAGTCGCCGATAAGATAAAACCAGTGATCGAAATACTGGACGCAGAGCCGGTCTTTGACCAAAAATTATATGAATTTGCCAGGTGGCTGGCAGATTACTATTTATGTTCCGTACCTCTGGCGCTGAAAACAATTATTCCCGCCAGCATGGATAAAAAAGGACCCGTTACCATCACCGCCCGATTCGAAAGGGAAGATTTATCTGCGATTTGTCATGATCCACTGCAGGAAACATTTTTGCGTGAACTGGCTGCGGTCAGAAATATGCCGATCAAAACTGCACTTAAGTTTGTCTCTCATGAAGAATTGATCACTTTAGCTGAACAGGGCATCATCAGTATGGTGCAAAAATATACCCCTTACCGGTCAGGCAAGGCCGATCATGTTTATCAGTTGGGGCAACTGGAAAATGATATCTGGGAGCAGATACAAAAACGTTCCCCCCGCCAGGCACAAGCCATCAGGTATCTGATGGAAAACGAAAGCGCAGAAAAGAAGACACTGGAGAGTATCATACCTGCTGCCAGTCTTAAAGTGCTGCTTAAGAAAGGTTATATAAAACTGGAGAAGAAAAGACCGGCAAGCGCCGAAGCAATAAAAAACCTGACTCCGGAACAAAGGGAGGCCCTGAAGACAATAGCAGCTGCCAGCCAGAAAGGTATTTTCCAGGAAATCTTATTATATGGTGTCACCGGCAGCGGCAAAACGGAAATCTATCTGCAAGCTGCCGAAGAAATCATAAAAAAAGGCGGCAAAGTAATGGTTTTGGTGCCGGAAATTGCTTTGACCAGCCATTTGGTCGATACATTCGCGGCGCGGATCGAAAAATTGGCTGTTATCCACAGTGCAGTATTGCCTTCGGAACGCTATCAGCAGTTTAAGCAGATCAAAAATGGTGAAATTGATCTGGTATTAGGGACCCGCTCCGCCATTTTTGCACCTTTGCCCGAAATCGGACTCATCATTATCGATGAGGAACAGGAGAGCAGCTATAAAAACGAAGAAACACCAAAATATCATGCCCGGGAAGCCGCCCGTAAGCGGGCTGAAATGGAAAGTGCGTTACTGGTCCTGGGAACGGCGACTCCGGCTATTGAAACTTTTTATAAAGCGGTGAGCGGCAAGACGGGTCTTCTCTTACTGGAAAGCCGTCCCGGACAGGCGGAACTGCCAAGGATCCTGATCGATGACCGCCGTGGAGAGTCGAGGAAAACCAGCCGATCAAGCATATCCCAGCTGCTGCAGGAAAAACTGGCGGAGAAAATTAAAAGCGGCCAGCAGAGCATATTACTGATCAACCGCCGCGGCTATTCGCCTGTGACAATTTGCCGGCAGTGTGGTATCATTTTTTCGTGTCCATCCTGTTCGGTGGCGATGAATTATCATCAGGATCTTAATAAAGAGATCTGCCATTATTGCGGGTATGAAAAAGAGATCAGCAGCCGCTGCCCGGAATGCGGCAGTAAATATGTTCAGCAAATTGGTTATGGTACCCAAAAAGTTGAGGAGGAGATCAAAACTCTTTTCCCCGGGGCCAAAACAGCCCGTCTGGATCTGGATGTCAGCCAGAAAAAGGGGCAGAGGCAGGATATTCTGGATAAAATGAAAAACAAAGCCATCGACATTTTGATCGGTACACAGATGGTGGCCAAAGGATTCGATTTTCCGGATGTCTCTTTAGTGGGTATAATAGATATTGATAATATGCTTAGTATTCCTGATTACCGGGCGGCAGAAAGGTGTTTCCAGCTTATTGTCCAGGCAGCAGGGCGTGCCGGCCGGGCAAACCTTCCGGGGGAAGTTGTGATCCAGACTTACAATAGCGAACATGAAGTGATCGGATATGCTGCCCGGCAGGATTATTTCAATTTTTATAAGTATGAAATAAGTAACAGAAAAATTTTGCAGTACCCTCCATTCAAAGAAATCTTGCGCATTGTAGTGAGCTCCAGTCTGGAAGCCCAGGCAGGAAACGAAACAGAGCAGCTTAAATGGCTGATCGAAGAGATGGTTGATGCCACCGAAGCGGAAGTTGATATACTGGGGCCGGCACCTGCGCCCCATTATAAAATCAAAGACCGTTATCGTTATCAATTATTGATCAAAGCCGATGATTTTTGGCTTTTAAATAGTATTGGCAAACAAGTCCTGGCCAATCGAAATGAATTTCATGCGAAACTGGAGTTGGATATTAACCCGGTAAGCATAATATGAGGTGATTAAATGGCGGTATATCAAATTTTGACGGAACCGGATCAAGCTTTACGCACGCAATCAAAACCGGTAAAAAACATCAATGACGGGGTACGGCGTGTCTTGGATAATATGCGGGAAACAATGTATGCCTTTGACGGAGTGGGCCTGGCAGCGATCCAGATAGGGGTTCCCAAGCGTATGATCGTGGTTGATCCGGGAGATAATTTTGTAGAATTGATCAACCCGGTCATAATCAGTAAAGATGGAGAAAAAAAAGCCAGTGAAGGATGTTTGAGTGTACCCGGCAAAGTGGGGCTGGTCAATCGGGCGCTGAAAATTACCGTTAAAGCCTTAAACCGAGAAGGAGAGGAATTTACACTGGAAGCGGAAGATTTGTTTGCCAGGGTCCTGCAGCATGAGATCGATCACCTGGATGGGATTCTTTTTGTTGATCTGGCGACTCATATACGGGAAGAAGAGTAAGCTTAAGGAGAAAAATAGTGAGAATTGTTTTTATGGGCACCTCTGCGTTTGCGGTACCGATCCTGGAGAAATTGCTCGATACCTCATATGAAATAGCCGGGGTCGTAACCCAACCGGACCGGCCAAAAGGGCGCGGCAACAAATTGGCGGCTTCTGCAATCAAGGAAAAAGCCGTAAGCTGCGGCCTGCCCATCTTTCAGCCAGTAAAAATAAAAACACCGGAAGCCATCGAATATATAGGTAAGTGGCGGCCGGATCTGATTGTTGTTGTGTCGTACGGGCAGATCATCCCGGCAGCCATTTTACAAATGCCTGCTTTTGGCTGCATCAATGTACATGCTTCCTTCCTGCCTAAATACCGGGGGGCAGCTCCGATACAAAGATGTCTGATGAACGGGGAGAAGAAATCCGGTGTGACCACCATGTTTATGGATGAAGGGCTGGATACAGGGGACATTCTGCTGCAGCAGGAAGTGGAAATAGGAAATGAGACCACCTTCGGACAGCTCCACGATCAGTTAGCCGCTGTTGGTGCTGAGCTGCTGATCACCACCATCGAAAAGCTTAAAACCGGAACTCTGGTGCGCAGAAAACAAGATGAGGCTGCGTCTACTTATGCAGCAATGATCAAAAAAGAAGATGAGCTGATCAACTGGCAGGATAAAGCTAAAAAAATATTTGATCAGATCAGAGCACTCAATCCGCAGCCGGGAGCCTCCACCATGCTTTCCGGTGAAACCCTGAAAATTTTTAAAAGCAGGATCATAAAGGAGCCTGGTGATGGCGTTCCCGGTGAAATAACCGCAGTATTGCCATCGGGCTTTATTGTTAAAACCGGAGATGGAGCACTGGAAATTCTGGAAGTGCAAAAAGCCGGGAAAAAAAGAATCGATGCCGGGGAGTTTTTAAGAGGCAGCAGTCTGAAGGCTGGCATTGTGCTGGGTAAGCAAGGATAGGATCATGGAAACCAAAAAACGAATTTACGTGGGATTACTTGGAGCCAGTTTGTTGTTTATCATTATCATCATAGCATTGCTGTGGTATTTGGTTGATAATAAACAACTCCTGTTCAACCAGGTTTTACTTACATTTATCATTGCATTGGCAGTAATGATACTCGCCCTGCTGGGAATAGGGATCACCTCTATTGTAATTATGATCATCCGGGGCAAACCATCACCATTTATGGAAACCTTGAGCCGGTTCTCCAATGATGTGTTATTCCCGCTGACGGTTTTGACAGGTAAAATATTTGGTCTCGACCGGGAAAAAATTCTGGCTTCTTTCATCGCGGTAAATAATTTCTTGGTCAGCAGCAAAAATATTTTTATCCGGCCGGAGAAAGTTTTAATATTATTGCCCCATTGCATTCAGAATTCCGATTGTTCGCATAAAATAACCGACAATATCAATAACTGCAAAAACTGCGGAAAATGCAAAATTGGTGAATTAAGGGAACTGGCCGCCAAATATGGTGCCAGTATCAGAGTTGCCACCGGAGGAACCCTGGCCCGTAAGCTGACCAAAGAGATCCGCCCCCAGGCGATCGTGGCAGTGGCATGTGAACGGGATCTTTCATCCGGAATCCAGGACAGCGGAACTTTACCTGTGATTGGGGTATTAAACTGCAGGCCCAATGGCCCCTGTGTAAATACAGACGTAAGCCTGCCGGAAGTGGAAAAGGCCATCAAAACCATTTGTCATGGATAAGATGAGTTTAGGTTCAACAGGAGGGAAATAGTTGACGCATCGTCCCACCAGTGAAACAATTGAAGCCAGAGAGGTTGCCGCCGAATTATTATATCGTATTGTGGAAAAAGGGGCTTTCGCCAATCTAAGCCTGGAAAAAGAACTGGCAGGCAAGCAGCTTTCAAGTGCCGATAAAAACCTGGTGACTGAAATTGTAAATGGTACAGTCCGTATGTTAAAGCACCTTGATTGGGTGCTTGATTTGTTTTTGACCAGCGAAATAAAAGCAATGAATCCCTGGCTGCGAACCATTCTTAGAATGGCTGCCTATCAGATCATGTTTATGGATAAAATTCCTGTCTATGCCGCCATCGATGAAGCGGTAAACCTCACCAAACAAAAAACCAATAAAAATCTCAGCCGGGTAACCAATGGTGTATTAAGAAACCTGGTGCGTAATGTTAAGGAAATCAGATACCCGGAAGATGAAACACAGTATCTGGCAGTTTATTTTTCCCATCCGGAATGGATCGTGACCTTGCTGCTGAGTAGATTCGGCCGCCGGCAGGCGGAAGAGATCTTAAAACATAATAATTCAGCGCCCCGGCTGGTATTAAGAAATAATCAATTACGCGGGACCCGGCTGGAGTTGATTGAAATTTTGCAGCAGCAAAACATCGATTGCGAATTAAACGACAGAACCCCCTGGGCAGTTACGGTAAAAAAAATGAATATGGCCCTGGAGAACACAGATGCATATATAAAAGGGCGGTTTTATGTACAGAATGAAGCATCCATGCTGGCAGCTGCTATTTTGCAGGTAATGCCCGGACATTTTGTTTATGATCTATGCAGCGGGGTGGGGGGAAAGACAACCCATCTGGCAGAGAACATGCAAAATAAAGGAATGATAAAGGCTTATGAGCTGTATGATAAGAAAATAAAACTGCTGCGAAGCAATTGTGATAGACTTGGAATAAATATAGTCGACCCCTTAAGGCAGGACGTACTGTCCATCGATAAAGAGCTTCCGGCGGCGGATCGGGTCCTGCTGGATGCACCATGCTCAGGCCTGGGCGTGATGCAGCGGCGCTCTGATTTAAGGTGGAGACAAACGCCGCAGAGCATCCTGCAATTGACACGTCTGCAGGCAGATTTGCTCAATAAGGCCGGGGAATTGGTTGCCGGGGGCGGTTTGCTGCTGTATGCTACTTGTACAGTAAATGATCTGGAGAATGAAGGGGTCGTTACACAGTTCCTGAAAGAGAACCCTGATTATGCATTGGAAAGTTTTGACCGTGAGATTACGTATTTTGCATTAGATGAGTATGATGAAACCTGTGCTGCCCGGGGTATGTTGACGATTATTCCGGGCAAATACCAAACTGACGGCATGTTTTATGCTTTACTGAGGAGGAAAGGCTGGAGTGCCCATGGAAACAGAAAAAATTGAATTATTGGGCAAGAGTTTATCAGAACTGGAGGCATTTGTGGTCGAAAATGGCCAGCCAAAGTATCGGGCTCGTCAGCTGTTCAAATGGATCTATTACAAAGAGACAGCATCTTTTTATGAAATGACTGATTTGCCCAAAGAACAAAGGAGCCTTTTTGATGAAATTGCGAAAATCTCGATACCGCGGGTTTTAAAACAAAGAGTTTCCCGGGATGGAACCCGTAAATTTTCCATGGAACTGGAAGACAAGAAAAAGGTTGAAACTGTAGTTATCCCGCATAATTCGGATAAACCAAACAAATATACTTTGTGTATTTCGACCCAGGTCGGCTGTCCCATCGGCTGTGCTTTTTGTGCTACCGGACAGTCAGGATTTCAGAGGAATTTGACTTTTTATGAAATCGTTGGCCAGGTATTAGGATCCAAGAAAGAGCTGCAAAAACGCTTAAAAAATGACGACGATGATCTGATCAGCAATATCGTCTATATGGGGATGGGAGAGCCGCTTTTAAATTATGATGCTACGATAAAATCGCTTTATATCATCAATGATCCCAAAGGGATAAATATCGGCCAGAGGCATATAACCATCTCTACCTGCGGTGAAGTAAAAGGAATCAATCAATTGGCCAAAGAGGATCTGCAGGTGACCCTGGCTATATCACTGCATGCTGCAAGCGATGCGGTAAGAGACCGGTTGATCCCGCTGAATCGAAAATATCCTCTGGCTGAGCTGCTTAAAGCAGTGGAGAATTATATAGCCGCCACCAACCGCCGGGTGACTTTTGAATATATTTTGCTGGATGAAGTCAATAACAGCTATCATGATGCCAGCAATTTAATTAAACTTGTCAAACCTTTAATGGCGAATATCAATTTAATTCCCTATAATAGTGTTAACGGATTGGGTTTTATTCAACCCGGCAAAGACAAAGTCATGCAATTTTATAATTGGCTGCTGCAGGGAGGGCTTAATGTGACTCTGCGCGAGGAGAAGGGTGCAGATATTGAAGCTGCCTGCGGCCAACTGGTTATGAAGAAAAGCATTAGAAGCAAACAGTAATTGATCGGGGTGTGGTTATGCAGGCAGCAGGGATCTCACATATCGGCCTGGTGAGGAAAAAAAATGAAGACAAGTATATCATGGACCTGCAGGAAAAATTATTTGTGATCTGTGACGGCATGGGAGGACACAAAGGCGGAAAAGTAGCTTCGGCTATGGCAGCCCAGGTGATCGAGCGCCAATATATCAACAGAAATGAGCAGGATAAGATTGCTGCTTTAAATAAGGCTATCAGTGCAGCTAACCTGAAAATATGGCGGGTCGGTTCAAAGAATGCTGAATTTCAGGAGATGGGAACCACTGCCACTGCGGCTGTTATTGAAGACGAACATCTTATGATCGCCCATGTGGGGGACAGCTGCTTGTTTTTACTGCGCGATGACCAGATCCGAAAAATAACCACCGATCATACACTGGCCCGTCAAATGGTAATTGACGGGCTATTAACAGAGAATGAAGTCCGTACCTGCTCATATAATCATGTTTTGACCAGAGCGGTGGGAGTGCAGAAAAATATAGAGATCGACAACTATACTGAGATCATTCAGCCCGGTGATCATATCCTTCTATGCAGTGACGGTTTGACTGACATGCTGGAAGATGATGAAATATTAGACATAGTCAGCCAAAACAAGGCCGGGGCAGATCCTGAAAAAATAGCCGGGGCACTTGTAGATGCAGCACTGAATAAAGGCGGATATGATAATATAACGGTTATCGTCCTTTGTATTTAATATGGGAGGTATAGCTTGAATATGACTTTATTAGGAGATCGCTATGAAATCATTGAAATAATCGGCGAAGGCGGCATGGCCATCGTTTATAAAGCGCGTGACACCATTTTGGATCGCATAGTCGCCGTAAAAGTACTGAAAGATGAATTCGACAATGATCCGGCATTCGTAGAAAAATTTAAGACAGAAGCATTGGCAGCGGCTAAACTGACCCACCCCAATATCGTAAATATTTATGATGTCGGCCAGCAGAATAATAAGCATTATATTGTAATGGAATATGTGGAAGGCCTGACGCTGCAGGCAATCATTTCCCGCGAGGGCGCCATGTCGGTAAACAAAGCGGTAGACATTGCAGCCATGATCTGTGACGGGCTGCAGGCCGCCCATGAAAAGGGAATCATTCATCGGGATGTGAAACCGCATAATATACTGATCACCAATTCCGGCATCGTAAAAGTAGCTGACTTTGGAATCGCTCAGGCGATCAGTAAAAAGACGCTGACTTTTAACGGCCATATTGTTGGAACTGTACATTATATAGCACCGGAACAGGCCAAAGGGGAACCGGTCACCCCTGCTACGGATATTTATTCCCTGGGCTGCGTATTGTATGAAATGCTGACCGGAAACGTTCCTTTTGACGCGGAAAGCCCCCTGACCGTTGTGTTAAAGCACATTCATGACGAACCGGCCATGCCCCGGAGCCTGAATCCGGAAATACCTGCCGGACTGGAAAATGTGATATTAAGAGCATTGGAGAAAAATCCGGCCTTGCGTTTTAAAAGCGCGGAAGAAATGCGGGCGGCTTTATTAAATTTTCAAAGTCATGCCAATTCAGGTTACAAACATAACAGGCTCAATGAGAAAACCATCATGATACCGCCAATCGAAGACGATAAAGGAGGGAAGGATATGGCCAGGAAAAAGCTGCGCCCTGCAGGAATCGCTTTGATTGCCATTGCCATCCTGGGTTTTCTGGTCGGGGTGTTTTTTCAACTGGGGGGCAATATTTTTGGCCAGGAAGTAGTGGTTCCCAATATAGAAGGGATGTCGATCCAGGAAGCCGATGATGAGCTGAAGAACGTCAAGCTGACCATGACGGTTATTGATAAACAGAACAATGATGAAATAGAGGCTGATCATATCATTTCACAGCAGCCTACAGCCGGACAGAAGGTCAAAGAAGGACGGGAAATTGAAGTTATTTTAAGCCTGGGGTCAGAGCAGATCAACGTGCCCAGCCTGGTTGGACTAACGATCAGTGAGGCTGAAATCGCTCTGCGTAATGAAGGTTTCAGTAAAGGAACATTTGAAGGCGTCTTTGATGACCGCTTTGCGGAAGGACTGGTCATTTCCCAGGATCCTGACGCAGGCAGCAAAGCGGCTGAAGGAACGAAAATAAATGTCATGTACAGCAAGGGCAAAGCCCCGGAAAAAGTCGCCATGCCCTCATTAATTGGCCTCAGTCTGGCAGAAGCCAAAAATAAATTGGCGGAAAACAACCTTGAACTGGGAACCACCAGCAAACAGCAAAGTACTGAATATTTTGAGGGGCAGGTAACCGGTCAGGATACGGAAGCCGGCGTTTTGATCGAGGAGGGGAGCACCGTTAACCTGACCTTAAGTCAGGGACCCGGCCCTGTGGCCAAAAGNNTGAAAGATTCCAAAGGTGAAAGGGAAATTTATAATCAGCTGCATAGTGCTGCCGACATAATACATGTTGGCGTCAGTTATTTCGGCCAGGCATCGGTTGATATACAATTAAACGGCAATCATTACAAGACCATAAATCTTTAAATCCGGGAGGAAATTCATGCCCCAATTCAGGCAGGGAATGGTAATAAAAAATTACAGCGGATTTTACTATGTGAAAGATCAAACAGGCGTGATCTTTGCCTGCAAACCCAGGGGCAAATTAAAAACGCTGGTTTTAAGCGGAGACCAGGTCAATTTTACACCGCTTGATGGTGAACAGGGGATTTTGGAAAGCATCCTGCCCCGGAAAAACGAAATGACCCGGCCTAAAATAGCCAATGTGGATATGGTTTTGATCGTATTGGCCCATGATAAGCCTGCTCCCAATATCCTGCTGCTGGACCGCTTGTTATTGCTGGCTTACTATAATCAGATCAAGCCATATATCATTCTCAATAAAGCGGACCTGCCAAAAAGTGAAAAAGCGGCATGCCTTGAATATTATAAACATGCCGGGTTCCCTTTTATTATTACTTCGGTGAAGACCGGTTGTGGAATCGATTTAATCACAGACGCGATAAAAGACAGGATCGCTGTATTAGCCGGGCCTTCAGGGGCAGGCAAGTCCAGTATGCTGGCTAACCTCACCGGGGGGAAAGAAATCAAGACCCAGGAAGTCAGCAAAAAAATTGGCCGGGGCAAGCATACCACCAGGCATGTGGAACTTTATCCGCTGCCATCAGGAGGGCTGATAGCCGATACGCCAGGGTTCAGTGTTCTTGATGTGCCGCCGATAAAAAGCCAGGAATTAAGTTTATATTACCCGGATTTTATCAACAAACGGGAATTCTGCCAGTTTAGCGACTGTTTGCATAAAAAAGAAACCGTCTGCGGTGTCAAACAAGCGGTAGAAGAGGGAGAGATCGCAGCATCCCGCTATGAAAATTATCTGACTATCTTAGAAGAGGTCATTGAAAATGAGAGGTGTTATAATTGATAATCGTTGCTCCTTCCATATTGTCAGCCAACTTTACCCGCTTAGGCCAGGATATTGATCAGGTCAAAACCGCAGGTGCTGACTGGCTGCATATTGATATCATGGATGGCCATTTTGTTCCAAACCTGACCATCGGGCCGCAGGTGGTAGCTGATATCAGGAAAGTGACTGATTTGTTTTTAGATGTTCATTTAATGATTGAGAAACCGGAAAACTTTGTCGGCGCTTTTGCCGAGGCAGGGGCTGATCTGATCACAGTCCATGCTGAAGCATCAAACCATTTAAACCGCCTGGTCAATCAGATCAAACAGACTGGCTGCAAGGCAGGGGTTTCACTCAATCCGGCAACCCCGGCAATGCTGCTGGAGGACATCATTGCTGATGTGGATCTTATCCTGCTGATGACGGTCAATCCAGGATTTGGCGGACAAAGTTTTATTCCCTCTGTGCTGCCTAAAATCAAAGTGGTAAAACAGATGCTGGAACGGCAAAATGCGGCGGCTTATCTGGAAGTGGACGGCGGCATCAATAACCTGAATGCTCCTGAGGTGGTCAGGGCAGGTGCCAACGTTTTAGTCGCCGGATCATATATTTTCGGCAATCCTGACCCGACCGGGGCAGTATATGCACTTAAAAACAGCATATAATATTGACCAGGTGTCATACTAGTGATAATATTAGTAAAAATTAAATAGGACAACTTTTCTTCGGGGATGGGTGTAATTCCCTATCGGCGGTAAAGCCCGCGAGCCACAAGGCTGATTCGGTGAAAGTCCGGAGCCGACAGTAATAGTCTGGATGGGAGAGGAAAAGTAATAATGCTGTGTGATTATAATCATGATAATTACTTGTGCATAATTTACTTTGACCCGAAAGAATAAATCGGGTTTTTTTATTGGATGCCAAAGAGAAGGACACATTGCAATGTACAGTGAAAAAGACAGGATGTTTATGCAGTCCGCCCTGGAACTGGCCAGAAAAGGAATAGGTAAAACCAGTCCCAATCCAATGGTGGGGGCAGTGATCGTCAAGGATGGCAAGGTGGTGGGGCAGGGATATCATAAAAAAGCCGGCACCGAGCATGCTGAAGTTGTCGCCTTGCAGCAAGCCGGGGAAGCAGCCCGGGGAGCTGATATTTATGTGACCCTTGAGCCTTGCAGTCATTTCGGCAAAACGCCTCCCTGTGCTCCGGCATTGGTCGAGGCAGGAATTAAAAGAGCGGTCATAGCTTGTTTGGACCCCAATCCCAAAGTAGCCGGGCGGGGAGAAAAGCTCCTCAGGGATAGAGGCATTGAAACGGAAGTAGGCTTGTTTCAACAACAAGCCTGGCAGCTCAATGAAGTATTTTTTAAATATATTCAAACCGGGAATCCTTTTATGGTTTTAAAGACTGCCATGACTCTGGATGGTAAAATTGCTGCTGTCGGAGGGGATTCCCGCTGGATTACCAGTGAAACCTCCCGCCATATGGTTCATCAGCTGCGCAATATTTATGATGGCATCATGGTCGGGATTGGTACGGTACTATCAGATGATCCTCTTTTAAATACCCGTCTGCCGGAAGAAGATAAAAGGGATCCGGTAAGGATCATCGTGGATGGGCGGCTGGATTTACCTCTGGACAGCCAAATTGCCCGTACAGCCAGGGAGCAGGAAACCATTATTTTGACTTCCGTTATTAAGGAGCCGGGCCGGGCAGAAGCGCTTACGCAAAAAGGCATCAAAATCATCGAACTGGGAGGAAATCCCGAACAGGTACCGGTGGAAAAAGCCTTGCCCATCCTGGGAGAAATGAAGATTTGCAGCATCCTGGTCGAGGGCGGTGCAACATTAAACGCCTATTTACTTGAGCAGAAAATCATTGATAAAGTATATTGGTTTATCGCGCCCAAACTGATCGGCGGGAAAACCGCACCTACACCGCTGGCAGGCCAGGGAATACAGCTTATGAAGGATGCCGTGGAGCTGGCAGATGTACAGTATCAGCAGGTGGATTCAGATCTTCTGATAACTGGATATACAAGGTGGTGAGTAAGATGTTTACCGGAATAATAGAGGAAATAGGAACAGTAGCCAGCATCAGCCGCGGCCAGAGCTCCATTCAATTGGGAATTGCCGCGGAAAAGGTGCTGGTAGAGACCAAAATTGGTGACAGCATAGCAGTGGACGGGGTATGTCTTACGGTGACCCGTTTTACTACCGGTCATTTTACAGCTGATGTAATGCCGGAAACCATGGAAAAAACCACATTGAAATTATTAAAGCCCGGTTCCAGAGTAAATCTGGAAAGAGCGTTACGGTTAAGTGACCGCCTGGGAGGGCATTTGGTTCAGGGACATGTGGATGGCACAGGAACGATTATATCCAAAGAACAAAATGATATTGCCATTGTTTATAAGATAAAGGCACCGGCCGCTGTCCTGAAGTATATTGTCGCGAAAGGTTCGGTGGCCATCGATGGCATAAGTCTGACGGTTATCGAAGTCACCGGAGAGTATTTTACTGTTTCCCTGATCCCACATACCGCGCATTTAACCGTCCTGGGAGAAAAAAATCCGGGGAAACAGGTCAACCTGGAAAGTGACTTGATCGGAAGGTATGTGGAGAAATTGATGCAGACCGGAGACGGTTCACAGGATAAAAGTGGATTAAATATAAATTTCTTAGCAGAACACGGGTTTTTATAAAGGAGGCAGCCTTATGTTAAATACCATCGAAGAAGCAGTAAAGGAAATCAAAGCAGGAAAAATGATCATTGTGGTAGACGACGAGGATCGTGAAAACGAGGGGGATCTGGTGGCAGCCGCGGAAACGATCACACCGGAAATCATTAATTTCATGGTGACCTATGCCAAAGGCTTAGTATGTGTACCGATCATTGGCGAACGGCTGGATGAATTGGAAATACCGCCCATGGTTACAGATAACACGGATAATCACGAAACCGCTTTTTCTGTTTCCGTTGACCACAAATCTACTACTACCGGTATATCCGCCTTTGAAAGAGCCGCCAGCATCAAGGCTATGATCGACCCCAATTGTAAAGCGGCAGATTTCCGCCGGCCTGGGCACATCTTTCCCCTGCGTTACAAAGAAGGCGGGGTTTTGCGCAGAGCGGGCCATACAGAAGGTTCCATCGACCTGGCCAAACTGGCCGGTTTCTATCCGGCTGCGGTGATTTGTGAAATCATCAATGATGACGGAACCATGGCCAGACTCCCCGAGTTAATGGAATTTGCCAAAAAATATGATTTGAAAATCGTTTCTATAGCTGATCTGATTGAATACCGGCGCAAAAAAGAAAAGCTGGTGGAACTGGTTTCAACAGCTAGTCTCCCCACCAAATGGGGTGAATTTACAGCTTACGCTTATGAATCCCTGCTGGACAGGAAAGGACACCTGGCTATGGTAAAGGGTGAGTGGGAGGAAGATGAACCCATACTGGTAAGAGTACATTCCGAATGCCTGACCGGCGATGTGTTGGGATCATTGCGCTGCGACTGCGGTGAACAGCTGGCTACCGCTCTTAATATGATCGAAGAAGCCGGCAAAGGGGTCCTGCTTTATATGCGTCAGGAAGGACGCGGCATCGGCCTGGTCAATAAAATCAGAGCTTACCATCTGCAGGATCATGGAAGAGATACCGTTCAGGCTAATTTGGAGCTGGGTTTCCCCGAAGACCTTCGAGATTATGGCATCGGTGCCCAAATACTGGTTGACCTGGGGGTCAAGAAAATGCGGCTGATGACCAATAATCCAAAGAAGGTCAAAGGGCTGGAAGGATATGACCTGGAAATAACCGAGCGGGTCCCGATAGAGATTGCCAGTAAGAAAGAGAATGTCAAGTATTTGAAAACCAAAAAAGAGAAGATGGGCCATATTTTAAACAATATTTAAGGAGGGAATGACGTGACAAAAATTTATGAAGGCAAACTGGTCGGAGAAGGACACAAATTTGGTATTATCGTATCCCGGTTCAATGAGTTTTTTACCAATAAACTTTTATCAGGCTGCCTTGA
>DBRM01000055.1:27120-41214 GCA_002305965.1 Syntrophomonas sp. UBA1368 | reverse complement strand
ACTGCCGACTCCATCGAGCAGGCTGTTGAACGCTCTGGCACCAAAGCCGGCAATAAAGGTTCAGATGCTGCCGTAACTGCCATTGAAATGGTAAACCTGATCAGAAATTTGGGATAAGCCATATAAAACCGCTTGCAATAAGCGGTTTTTTTATTATACGGCAGTTGATATATTTGGACTTTCCTTGCTTTCAGCCGGGCAGGGGATGGTATACCAGTAAACCATCTTGTCACTGATCACGCAGAATTGATGGATCCGGTTTCCGGAGTTTTGATAAAGGACCGGCTGCCCCAATTCATCTGCTACTTTGATCAGATCTTCAAAGGTATTCATTATGATGGTTTTTTCAGCTGTGACTGCCGGAAAAGCTCCCTGACCGGCAGCGATCCAATCGCCATATTTTTTTATGATCCTTTGCAGTTCTTTTTCCAGCGGACTCAATCCATAAATAGAGGATCTCAATTCACTGGAAGCACGGTTGACCAGAGATTCCAGTAGCTTAAGCTGCTGCTGTACAGTTACGTCCTGCAGATTCAACTGCTGTTTTGAAAGGTTATGCAGTGAGCATCCCAGACTGAAAAGATATTGTGAAACGCCGTCATGGATCTCGCTGGCGATCCGGTTTTGTTCCTCGCTGATCAGCAGTTGTGTGTACAGATTATCTGCCTGCAGCCTGTCCAGAGTAATACCACCCAGGTTGGCCAGAAAGGAGAGGGATTTCATCTTCTCATCTCTTTTATTGTCGGGCAGCCGTGGTATAAGACAGGTCAGGATACCCAAACATTGACTCTGGGAGTATAGGGGCTGACAAAGGAGATCGTAATCAGGATTCCAGTCACAAGGGCATACCATTGCTAACTTTGGCTTGCTGTAATTCCAAAGACGTACCATTTGGCGCTGCCAACGGCTGGCATCAACCAGCTGCGGTTTGTGGCTGGAAATCCGCCATTGGCTTCCGTTGTGAGACCGGGTCACATGATCCCCGGCAATAAAACAAGCAGCCGGTCCCTGGCATAACCGGGCAGTGTATTCCGCCAGCACCTCAGCAATTTGTCCCTGGTCTTCCCCGTTCCAGCAGGCTTCCAGAGCTTGATATAGGGATGATATATGCATCAGGGCACTTTGGTTTTCTCCATGGGCAGTTTCCATTTGCCCGTAAGCCCGGGCCAATTCTTTAAATAACACGGAAAATATTTGGGCCAGGGTTGTACATAAACAGAAAATCATAACCACACTTATGGAACTGAACGTTCCGGTTATTGCTGAAGCAGCAGGCAGGAATTTGTGCAATATAAGCATGGAGGTTAGAAAGATACCCATTGATAACCATGAACAAAAAGCAGGCAGATAAAAGGCAGAATTTAATATTGGGATTAAAGCACACCAGATAAAAGGGCTGTGAAGTCCGCCGGTAGGTATGGCTACCAAGGCGATACCGGCTATTTCTGTGCCTATCAAGGTCAGCAGCATAGTGGGCTTGTTTTTTTGATAGTGGTTGGGTGGTTGTGACTGTTCAATTCTAATCGGATCATAACGTTCCTGGAGCTGGGCTTTAATTTCCATATGATTATAAAAACTTTGTATTAAGAATGTTGCTGCCAGCATTGCAATAACCACCATTACCTTAACCAGAAAAGCAGAATGAGGCGGACCGGCCAAATAAAAAACAGAGGTAAGAATTGCCAGTAAATAACGTGAAGTAGACAGGGCATGGTATATGCAAAAAATCGGGTCTATGTTTTTATTGTTGGCGGATTGTATGGTTAAGCCTGATTGCGTAAGTTTAGTGATAAAACCGGTTAGCAACCTGTTTTCTTTTATAATAATAGTCTGCGCCATTAAGGAACCTCCACCGCGAATTACCTTCTGGGATATATTACCATAAGATATGGTTCAATTCCATAAACAAAAATTCTTCTGATTAGACTCTACTCTGCAATAATAAGGAAGTTTTTTGTAAATTGATGCAAAATAGATTCACCCGTGGACTAAATTGAATCAAAATTAATTCATTTTTCTGCATTTTACCTTGATTTGTTATATGATTTCGGATTTACTTATTTATTTCATACCTTGCCATAAGGCAAGAATGATGAAATACCAGTGTTTATAAGTTTCAATTTTCAGGAAACGAAGTCAGGGTTAGATGATTGGCATATATTTTGCATCTTAAACAATTGGAATCAATACTATATATTAATCATAGATACAATTTGAAGGAGTGATAAATAATGGCTTTGAAGAAACCTCAGGAATACCTTGATGACCTGCGGAAACACAATATTGAATTGTATATGTTCGGCGAAAAAGTCGAAAATTATGTGGATCATCCTATCATTAGGCCATCGATCAATGCTATGGCCATGACTTATAAACTGGCTCTGGATCCTGAATATGAAGACCTGATGACAACCAAATCCAGTCTGACCGGCAATAAAATCAACCGTTTTACCCATTTGCACCAGAGCCCGGAAGATCTGATGAAAAAGGTTAAAATGCAGAGACTGCTGGGGCAAAAGACCGGCTGCTGTTTTCAAAGATGTGTCGGGATGGATGCATTTAATGCAGTATTCAGTACGACTTTCGAAATGGATGAAGCCAAAGGTACTGATTATCATCAGCGCTTCAGAAAATATATGGAATATGTGCAGGAAAACGATCTGGCCGTTGACGGATGCATGACCGATGCCCGGGGTGACCGCTCAAAGACTCCGGGAGCCCAGGATGATCCGGATATGTATCTGCATATTGTTGAAACCCGGGAAGACGGGATCGTGGTAAGAGGATGCAAACTGCATCAAACCGGCATGATCAATTCCCATGAAATTTTAGTGATGCCCAATAATACTTTAAAAGCCGAGGACAAGGACTATGCAGTATGTTTCGCCATTCCGCTTGACACACCGGGCATGATCTATATATATGGCCGGCAGTCATCCGATACCAGAAAACTGGAAGGCGGAACCATAGACATCGGTAATAAATACTTCGGCGGACAGGAAGTCATGACCGTATTCGATAATGTCTTCGTTCCCTGGGAAAGAGTTTTCATGAACGGAGAATGGGAATTTACAGGAATGCTGGTCGAACGTTTTGCCGGGTATCATCGCCAGAGTTACGGCGGATGCAAAGTGGGCGTAGGAGACACATTGATCGGTGCTGTAAAAGCCATTACTGATTATCAGGGGGCTTCTGCCGCGTCTCATGTAAAAGACAAGATCATTGAAATGTGTCATTTAAATGAGACCCTTTATTCCTGCGGAATCGCCTGTTCTGCAGAAGGCAGAAAAACAGCAGCAGGGAATTATCTGATCGATGTACTGCTGGCCAATATCTGTAAGCAGAATGTAACCAGATTTCCTTATGAGATGGCCCGAATCGCTCAGGATCTGGCCGGAGGACTCCTGGTCACCATGCCTTCGGAAAAAGATTTTAATCATCCCAAAGTGGGGCCCATCATCAATAAATATCTGGCAGCAAGGACCGATGTACCTACAGCAGATCGCCAAAAAATGCTGCGCTTTATCGAAAACCTGACCATGGGTTGTGCGGCGGTTGGCTACCTGACTGAATCAATGCACGGTGCAGGTTCGCCGCAGGCACAGCGGATCATGATTGCCCGTCAGGTTGATTTGAATTACCGCAAAGAATTAGCCGAAAAACTTTGCGGGGTAAAAGAAAATCCCGATGTGGACTGGAAGTAGTTAATTTTACTGAGCAGTGAAAATACAGCAGTAAATTCAGTAACAGACAATGCAGAAAAGAAGCAGTAATAAATAGACCAGTATTTGCAGCCCGGTATTTTTACTCAAAGCATACAGAAAATATACAGTAATAGTTGCAGCAAAACAATAACGAATGAACCATAATTGCATCAGTGATTTCAGCAAATGTGATAATAGGACAAGCTGCAAGATATTCAGTTATCACTGCCCAGTTTAATTATTTGTTTGATCTTCATAAGTAACAGGAGCTATATTTTAATGAAATTAAGAGTCAAATACTGCGGTGGCTGCAATGTAATCATCGATAGGTCCAAAACACTGAAAGCAGCAATTGAAATTCTAAAACAAAGCATAGAAGTCGAAACAGTAGAAACAGGAGCAGACGTGGGAATTGTTATGGCAGGATGCAGCACAGCATGTGTAGACATGACAGAGATCGAAGATCAAGCCAAACAATGGGTAATGGTGGGCGGAGACCTGGTTGACGATCGAGCTTATCCCGTCCACCAATTACCCGAAATCATAGCCAAAAAGATTCTGGAAAAGTTATCTTTATCAAGATCATCAGAAAAATAATTCTCTAATTCTTACATTCCCATCCCCCCCCTTTTAAAACTGGAAAAAAGTTTTCTAAATTTTTTTCCAGTTTTTATTTTTTTTATCTGATTTGTTTTTGAGTTATTTTTGACATAATACTTTTTTATTTTAACAGGAGAATAAAGTAAGGAGAATTTATAAAAAAGTGAGATTAATTGAAATCCGCGATCAAATATGTTATTTTTAATAAAATTAATAACTATTTTTTCGGTCAAAGCAGTACTGGTGAAAATTATTACTGCGGAGGGGAAAAACCTAAGTTTTTAAATGAATATGGTTTTTTTTCTATGAGATTTTGGCTTATCAGGGTGGATAGTCTTTTACAGGACTACCCACTTTTTTATTTGACTGTAAGGGGGTTGTAAAATGGAACAGTTGATCAAACAAGTTAAAAAAGATTTATTGAGAACTCTATTCTGGCTATTGATCTCTTTATCTGCTGCAATAGCAATTTATTACCTGGTATGGTAAACCAGCAATGAATTGAATGATTTTTTGGGAAAGAAAAAACCTCCAAACAACAACCGATTATTTTATTAGTATTGTTAGATCATGATAAACAGGGAGGTCAATGAGTGGAAGTAGATTATCAGGCAATGATATTTGCCTTTGTTGGCGGACTGGGATTATTCCTGTTTGGTCTTAGATTTATGTCCAGCGCCCTACAGGAAGTGGCCGGAGACAAAATGCGCACCATTCTGGAACAGGGAACCAAAAGTCCATTACGGGGAGTACTTACTGGTGCAGCTGTTACTGGCCTCATTCAGAGCAGTACTGCAACCACGGTATTGACGGTGGGATTGGTAAACGCCAGACTGCTGACTCTTAAGCAGGCCATTGGTGTAATCATGGGAGCCAATATTGGCACTACCCTCACGGTCTATTTAATTGGTTTTGATCTGGACGAGTACGTATTGCCCATCATTGCACTTGGTGTGACAGCCTATTTATTTGCCAATAATAATAGAGTTAAATTGGTGGGAAAAGCTATACTGGGTATTGGAGTCATATTTTTAGGGATAAGCATTATGGGCAATGGGATGGCACCTTTAAAAGATTTGCCCTTTTTTACAAACCTGATGCTTAATATTGAAGATAATGCTATTTTTGGTGTTCTGGTAGGAATCATTTTTACGGTTGTGGTGAATGCCAGCTCCGCTACTATAGGGATTATGCAGGAGTTAGCCAATCAGGGGGCCATGACATATCATCAGACCATTCCTGTACTTTTTGGCGACAACATAGGGACAACCATAACAGCACTATTGGCAGCCATTGGTACTGGTACGGCTGCCAGGCGGACTTCACTTACCCATTTTTTGTTTAATTTTATCGGGACACTTATTTTTTTGCCGCTCTATATTGCAGGGGTATTTGAGAAAATAGTGGTTTACTTTACCAATTATTTATTCATACTGATCCCTGGTAATGTGGGATGGGAGGTTCTGAATGTAAAACTGCAGATCGCTCAGACGCATCTGGTATTTAATCTCTCCAATACCTTGATCCAACTGCCCTTTGTTGGGCTCCTGGCATTAATTGTAACCAAAATCATACCGGACTCAAAAGACGAAACAAAGGAGAGTTATCAAAAAACCACTTACCTTGATAAACGCCTTTTAGCCAATTCTTCTGTAGCTTTAGCCCAGGCCACCAGAGAAACGCTTCGCATGGGGGAAATGATGATTCAGGCTTTTGAAAATGCCATGGGCTATTTTGACAGAAAACAGGCTAACTTGATGGAAAAAGGCATACAGCTTGAAGCGGCCATTGACTTTCTGGAAAGGGAAATAACCGATTATATCGTTCTGGCATCGGAAAAAAGGCTTTCCAAGGAAGATTCATACCTGTCTTATGCTTTGCTTCAATCCTTGAATGATATTGAAAGCATTGCCGACTTATGTGAAAATATTTTGCACTTAAAAGACGATGCGGACAGGCATCATGTAACTTTTTCCGGAGAAGCAAAAGAAGAGCTGAACCAGATGATCGATCTGACCAAAGCGACCCTGCATCTTGCTTTGCAAACCCTGGAGAAGAAAGACAAAACCCTGGCGGCAGAAGTCAAAAAAAATGAAGAAATGCTTGATATGATGCAGGCCGAATACCGGCGCGCCCATATAAGAAGGTTGAATGCAAGAATATGTAACGGCAACAACGGCGCAGTATTTCTCGATTTGCTGGGTACTCTGGAAAGGATCGGCGACCTGTGCTGCAATATTGCTGAATATGCTATAGGTACCAAAGAATTGGGTTAGGGAAACGGTATTCTTAAGCTGATAAATAAAACAAGGCAGCTCTTGAAATCAGAGCTGCCTTTTGCAGTTATATTAGCTTAAAATGCGGGCACGCAGGCTCCTTGATAGGTATCTTCGATGAATTTCTTTATTTCCGGTGTCTGCAGGGCAGCGCCCAGCTTCTTAATGGCTTCATTGTCTTTGTTTTCACTCTTTACTGCGATAACATTGGCAAAAGGAGAATCCTTGTCTTCCATAAAGATGGAGTCATTCACCGGATTTAAGTCAGCTTCCAGGGCATAATTGCTGTTGATTACACAGATATCAGCATCGTCTAAAGTACGCGGAAGCATAGCAGCGTCCATCATGGTGATCTTGACATTTTTGGGATTTTCAACGATATCAGCATCAGTGGCTGTGATCCCAGCGCCTTCTTTCAGCTTAATGATTCCGGCTTTTTCAAGAACTGCCAGGGCTCTGCCGCCATTGGTGGCATCATTGGGGATGCCAACAGTTGCTCCATCAGCCAGTTTTGTGATATCGGTTATTTTCTTGGAATAAACACCCATTGGTTCGGTATGAACTTTTACTGTCCAGACCAACTCAGTGTTATTGTTGGCATTATAGTCTTCCAGATAGGGTACATGCTGGAAGAAGTTTGCGTCGATCTGCCCTTCCTGCAGGGCGGGGTTCAACTGGACATAATCGGTAAATACTTTGACTTCTAACTCAATCCCGTCTTTGGCCAGAACCGGAACGACCTGTTCCAAAATTTCAGCATGGGGTTGAGCGGTAGCACCAACTACCAGTTTGGTGGTTTCCGTCTCAGAGGGTGCCGGAGCCTTCTCTGCATTATTGCCGCATCCGGCTAAAACTCCTGCCAGTAAAAGCACACATAAAAACAAACCAAGATACTTTTTCAATCTCCACTACCTCCCTTTATTTGTTGCCCGATGGGCCAGGCTGTCGCCAATCATTTGGAAAGCCTGTACCATTATGATCAAGACGATTACGGTTATAAACATGATTGAGTCTTCATAGCGCTGATAACCGTAGTAATACGCCAGGGTACCAAGTCCACCTCCCCCCACGATGCCGGCCATCGCAGAGTAGCCGATCAGATTAATTGTAGTTATCGCAACCCCCAGTATCAATGAAGGTTTTGCTTCAGGTAACAATACCCTGGTGATGATCTGCCAGGTATTGGCCCCCATGGACAGAGCTGCTTCGATCAGCCCCCATTCGATTTCCTTCAGGGATGTCTCCGTAAGTCTGGCTACAAAGGGAATGGCAGCCAGGGTCAGCGGAACAATGGAGGCGATGGTTCCGATGGAGGTACCTACGATCAGTCGAGTCAGGGGAATCACCAAAATCAAAAAGATGATAAAAGGGATGGAACGGGTGGCGTTGACCACTGCCCCTAATACCAGGTTGACGGATTTATTTTCCGCTATATGGTTTTGACTGGTGATGACCAAAATGACTCCCAGTACCAATCCCAGCAGATAACTTAAAAAGGTAGATATGGCTACCATATATATAGTCTCCCAGGTGGCGATCAATATCTTTTGAGGGATCCATGCATTATCGCCAAAAGTACTTGTAAGCCAGCTGTTTAAATCAATGGCCGTAATGATTTCAAGCATTATTAAGCACCTCTATTTCCAAACCTTGCTGGTGTAAATATTCAATTGCTTCACTAACTACACGTTCCTCGCCGGATAGTTCCAATACCAGGTTGCCGAAGGGAGTATCCTTGACCCGGTCGATGTTGCCGTACATAATATTGGCCCGCACATCATACTTCCTGATCATCGAGGATATGATCGGCTCTCCGGCCGACTCGCCGATAAAGGAGACCCTGATCAAGCGGCCAGCCCTAATTGCGCTGCTTTGAAACACCTCTTCCGGGAGTTCCTGCTTGACGATGGAATTAATAAAGCTTTTGGAAGTAGGTGTACCGGGGTTGGAAAAGATTTTCAATACATCGCCGGTCTCAACAATGCGGGAATTGTCGATCACCGCTACCCGGTCACAAACCTGCTTTATAACATTCATATCATGGGTTATCAGCAAAATGGTCAGATCCAGCCGGCTGTTGATATCCTTCAGCAATTTAAGGATTGATTTGGTGGTCTGCGGATCCAGGGCAGAAGTGGCCTCATCCGATAAAAGCAATTTAGGCCGGTTCGCCAGTGCCCGGGCGATCCCAACCCGCTGCTTCTGTCCGCCGGAAAGCTGTTCGGGATAAACCTTGGCTTTATCAGTTAACCCTACGATCTCCAAAAGTTCGCCCACTCTTTGCCTGGCTTCATTGACCGGTACCTGGCTGATTTCCAGAGGAAACATGATATTATCGAAAACATTGCGCGATGACAACAGGTTGAACTGTTGAAAGATCATGCCGATTTTTTGCCGGGCATGGCGAAGATCCTTTTTGTCCAATGAAGTGATGACCTCACCGTCGACGATGATGGAACCGGAGGTGGGCTTTTCCAACATATTAATACACCTTATAAGAGTGCTTTTGCCGGCTCCGCTTAAGCCGATGATACCGAAAATTTCACCCTTTTCAACCTTCAGGCTGACCTGATCCAGGGCCATCACATCGTGCATGGGAGTTTTATAGATCTTGGTAAGATTTGAGATTTCGATCAAATGCATAACCTCCCGCTCAAAATAAAACCTCTTTGTCTAACACAAAGAGGCAAGATAACGAATCTTGCTCTTATCTGCCAGACATTACGCCTGCAGGAATTAGCACCATGCCTAAAGCTGGTTGCCGGGCTTCATCGGGCCAGTCCCTCTGCCTCTCTGGATAAGAGATATAAAGCTTGATAATTTAGTATATATTATCACCTGTGTTAAGAGACCGTCAATATTAATTGTTGGTTTACTGGTAAATTTCATGTTGAAGAATAATTTTTACTACCTTATTATCCCGGACCTGGAAAACAATATTATTATTATTCCCGCTGCCATAAACAGCTTCAAAGTAACCGGGTTTTTCTTTGCTCATTATCTTAGCGTAATCCGGCCCGTAGTTTGATTCAGCAACTGAAAAGGGATCACCCACTTTGACTCCGCGGCTGGTCATATAGCGATCACTGCTGATATGCATTTTATTCAGGATGTTCTCATCTTCAGTAAACTGCAGCAGACAGTCTTGTGCCGGGGGGCGATATATGGTGCTTAATCCCAGGTTTTCACCTCCGGGGAACAAAGCGGTGACCTGCTCCCAGGATGATACCCCTACAGTTATTTCACCGTTCCCGCAATTAACAGTAAAATCATCCCTGGAAAGAACAGTATCCTGCTCAGGATAGTCTATTTCAAGCTCCGGCTGGGTGAAGCGAACCACAAGGCCGATGACCGCGGCGATGATTATCAGCAGGGCAATTTTAGTATATTCTTTTTTGATAAAATTCACCATTTTACAGCCTCCACATTCCTTTATCCCCAAAACTAATTGTAAACTAAAATAAGGTCAGTTCAAATCATTATTTTACTCACAGTTTATCCTTGGCAGAAATTGTGCTATTATACTCGAAGTGAAAAACGACAGGAGTATGCCAGTTGGAAAATGCGACAGAACCGTTATGGTGGGGCAATAAAAGATATCATACTTTAAATTGGGAGCTAAGAAAAGTATTCGGCACCAAGGTATTTAAAATACCTCTGGATGCTGGTTTTACCTGCCCAAACCGGGACGGAAAATTGTCGGATAAAGGGTGCTTGTTCTGCAGTCCCCGGGGCTCAGGGGATTTTGCCGGAGATCGCAAGGAGGATCTTAAACAGCAGTTTGATAATTTGAAAGCCGTGATGCACAAGAAGTGGCATCAGGGTAAATATATCGCTTATTTTCAGGCCTTCACCAATACCTACGGGGACGTGGAATATTTACGAAAAGTATATGAGCTTGCTTTGAATCAACCGGAGGTAGTGGGGCTGGCCATTGCCACACGGCCGGATTGTCTGCCGGAAGAAGTATTGGATCTGCTGGCTGAATTCAATAAAAAGACTTATTTGTGGGTAGAACTGGGTTTGCAGACCATACATAAGCAAACAGCCCGGTCGATGAATCTGCAATATGATTACGAAAAATTTAGGCAGTCCCTGCAAAACCTGAGAAAACGGGAGATACAGACCGTAGCCCATATCATTCTGGGATTGCCCGGCGAGACCCATGAAATGATGCGTGTCACCGGTGAAACTGTGGCAGAACTGCCGATCCAGGGGCTGAAGATCCATCTGCTGCATTTAATGAAAAACACACCGCTGGCACAAATATATAAGGATAAACCTTTTCCATATCTGACTCAGCATGAATATATTGATCTGGTGGCAGATATCCTGGAAAAAATTCCGCCTGATGTGGTCATCCACCGCCTGACCGGCGACAGTCCCAGAAGTACCCTGATCGGACCGGAGTGGAGTCTGAATAAATGGGAAGTGCTGAACAGTATTGATGACCGCTTGGTCCAGCGTAACACCTGGCAAGGACGAATGAGAGGGAATTTGTAGATGCAGATAAAATCAAACCGTTATATTGTACTGGCAGCTGCTTTGGTCATTTATTTATGTATGGGCTCCATCTATATCTGGAGCATTTTAGCCGTTCAGTTGAAAATGGAG
The DNA here is from genome assembly GCA_002305965.1 of Syntrophomonas sp. UBA1368. Taxonomy (GTDB): domain Bacteria; phylum Bacillota; class Syntrophomonadia; order Syntrophomonadales; family Syntrophomonadaceae; genus UBA1368. The sequence goes on along the minus strand of DBRM01000055.1, from coordinate 30,020 downwards.
CACCCAGAATGGACGCTGGCCGATATTGCCTTGATATTTTCTTTGCTGGTGCTTACTTATGCAATTACCACAGTTATTTCAGGACGCCTGCAGGATCGGATCGGACCTCGGCTGGTGGTGACTGCCGGGGGAATTATGATGGGATGCGGGGCCTTTTTGGCTGGCTCGATGGATACCTGGTGGGGATTGATCTTGTGTTACAGCATCATGACTGGTGCCGGTATCGGCTTTTCCTTCGTCACCCTGACCTGTGTGGTCAAATGGTTTCCCACGCAGCAAAGAGGCCTGGCTTCAGGACTGGTTACCGGAATCTTCGGGGCTGCCAGTCTGGCCTTTGCACCGCTGGCCGCATTTCTGATTAACTATACCGGTACAGTTGCGGCGACTTTCAAAATTATTGGCATTATCTATCTGTTGTCCGTAACCATTGCTGCGCAATTTATTAATAATCCACCCGCTGAACCCAACCAGCCGGCGGGAAATTTACCTGATGCGGAGAGCGGTTATACACCAGGGCAAATGCTTAAGGACAGACGTTTTTATATTTTAGCACTGCTATTCGCTTTTGGAGGAATATCCGGACTCATCGTCCTGAGCAATGCCCAGCAGCTGGCGGAATGTTTTGCCGGCATCAGCGGCGCATTGGCAGTATCGGCTGTGAGCATATTGTCAATATCTAATGGAGCCGGCAGTGTGGTTTTCGGTATTTTATCTGACCGGGCCGGACGCCGCAATGCCCTGGGAATATTGTTCCTGTCCTGTTCTCTGGGACTGTTTGTATTGCCATTTGCTTCAACCTACCTTTTATTCCTTCTAGCCGCCTCGCTGGTGGTGCTTTGTTATGCCGGCCTCTTTGGAATATTTCCCTCCGCCAGTGCCGATTATTTCGGTACACGTCATATGGGTGTGAATTACGGACTGTTATATGCCGGGTATGGAATAGCAGCCCTGGTTGGTCCGGGTATGGCAGCACGGCTGGCCGACCAGGCAAGGGATGCAGCCATCCTTGCCGGAGCCTCACCCGTACAGATCAATGCAGCCCTGGCCGCAGGCTATAGCCGGGCAATATGGATCGCCTGCACTGCTTGCGCGTTTGCCACCGTGATCACGTTTATATTTTTAACAGATCACCGGCATGATCCGCAGTCAGAACAATAAACCCCCAGACAGCTTATCTTATTAACGCTCACATATTAATAACTTTATGAATAGCCAGAAAATGCCATTGCTGGTATGAAAAATACCTTGTAAATGATGTGCTTCCTTGTAAGATTCTCCTGTGAGTTGGGTATAGATTGTAGAAGTCATAAAAGCATGATCAGTCTATAAACAACAACCATCACAGGAGGGATCTTAATGAAAAGCAAAAGACTGTACTTATTGATTGCCGCGTTACTGGTTTTTGCCCTGTCAACAGGTGTTTATGCTTATGCCAGTGATCCGGTGAAACTTTTTGTCAACGGGCAGGAGATCAAACCGGATGTATCGCCGCAAATCATAAACGACCGGACCATGGTACCGGTCAGGTGGATCGCGGAAGCCTTGGGGGCAGATGTTACATGGGATGATAAGACCAGAACTGTCAGCATAAACCGGAAAAGTTTTGCGTCTGATGCAGCCCAGGCAGCAGAACTGGCGGAGAACTTCGGCAGCAGTTTAAAAAATGTATCCCTGCTGGCGTCCGAGAATATTGTAAAAGAGAGTCTGCAGGAAAACTACGGTGAGTTTGTTGCACCAGCCCTTTTGACCAGGTGGCAAAACGACCCGCAGAATGCGCCGGGAAGGGTAGCCTCCAGTCCCTGGCCGGAACGGATCGAAATCTTAAATATCGAAAAACTATCAGCCCTTAAATATGAAATCAAGGGCGAAATTATTGAAGTTACCAGTGTAGAACTGGTCAACGGAGGAGCTGCAGCCAAACGGCCGGTCACCTTGATAGTTGAAAACCTGGACAACCGCTGGCTTATCACTGACGTAAAAATCGAAGATTACCCGGATACGGCAGCAACGATCTATAAAAACACTCAATTTGGTTTCAGCTTTTCTTTACCAGAGAGCTGGCAGGGTTACTCGATCATAACTGAGAAATGGGAAGGTCTGATCACCGACACACAGGAACTGGCAGAGAGCGGCCCGGTGATCTTGATCCGTCATCCGCAATGGACGGATCAGGTAAAGCGGCAGGATATCCCGGTCATGGTGTTTACCACCGAGCAATGGCTCGCTTTACAGCAGGGAGCGTTTCATATTGGGGCAGCGCCGATAGGACCAAAAGCGATGGGGCACAACAACCAATATGTTTTTGCCCTCCCGGCCAGATATAATTATGCTTTTCCTGAGGGTTTCGAAGAAGTGGAAACGATTCTGGAAAATGCTCCTTTGAAACCATTTGAGATTTAAGGAAAAAATGCTTTGGATTTTGAATATTAATAACGCAGTTATATAGGTTATTCTGCTGGCCGTTATAAAAATTAAAGCACATCTCATTATATTGATACCGGTTGACAACTGGGGATCTTCTGTAATATAATTTGTTTTGCTGGAAACAGCTTTGCGGTAGTGGCGGAATTGGCAGACGCGCTAGATTCAGGTTCTAGTCTGTGTACGCAGGTGGGGGTTCAAGTCCCTTCTACCGCACCATATGAAATCTAAACCCTTGATCAGTCAAGGGTTTTTTATTTTTCTGTTCTGATCATTTCGAGCTGATCCAATGCCTCGTCTATACAGTTAAGTCGATAACAATAATTGTTGATTGACTATACATGATGGATTTGTTAATTTGAAACCAAAGTAGTTGCAAATCGGATATTCTAATAAATAAATTTTATTGTGGGTAATGATATCAATAGGGTATTGGCGAAAGGGGACGGGAAAATGGGAGATTGGAAGAAGACCGGGTG
>DBRM01000055.1:0-27106 GCA_002305965.1 Syntrophomonas sp. UBA1368 | reverse complement strand
TCCAATCCGCGCAGTAAAGGATACTGCTGCCGTAAAGGTCTGAGTATTGCTGCCAATATCCATAATGCCGACAGGCTGCAATATCCGCTTAAAAAAGTCGGGGATCATCATGAACGTATAAGCTGGGAGCAGGCCATACAGGAAATCACCGATAAAATGAAATCAATCCGGGAAGAGTACGGACCGAAAGCATTCGCTTATATGGGCGGAGGCAATACCGGCGGACAACTGGAAGCAGGGCTGGGACTGCGCCTTTTGGGCCTGCTTGGTTCCCGCTATTTTTATAATTCGGTAGCCCAGGAATTTTCCAATGTTTATTGGGTAGACGGCCGTGTTCTGGGCAAACAGCCATTGGTCAGCCTGCCGGATCCGCACCGGGCGGATACGGTAGTAGCCTGGGGCTGGAACGGCTGGATGAGCCACCAGGAACCTCGTACCCGGGAATTATTCAAAGAGATCAAAGCCGATCCTGACCGCCGTCTGATCGTCATTGACCCGCGCCTTTCCGAAACAGCACAGCGGGCAGATATTCATCTGGCTGTCCGCCCCGGCACTGATGCCATGCTGCTGAAAGCCATGATTAGCCTGGTTATTGAACAAGGCTGGGAAGATCAGGCTTACATCGATGAACATGTCAACGGTTGGGAAGAGATCAGGCCGCTTTTTGAAGGGTTCGATGCCAAAAGGGCCATTGAAGAGGTCTGCGGCCTTGACTATGAACTGACGGTGGAAGCCACTCGTCTGATCGCCCTTACCAAGTCCTGTATCCATCAGGACTTGGGTATCTATATGAACCGTCACTCCACCATCAATAACTATATGCTGCATATTCTGCGGGCCATTACCGGACGCTTCTGTGTGGAGGGCGGACAGATGATCCCGGCGTCTCTTTTCTACATGGGCAGCAGCAGTGATGAACGCAATCCCAAGACCTGGCGTACAGTCAAACATAATATGTTTCCCGTATTAGGGTCTTATCCGCCAGCCATTTTCCCTGACGAAGTTTTACAGGATCATCCCGAACGTATCCGTGCCCTGATCGTCAGCAGCTGCAATCCTTTGCGTTCTTACCCGGATACGCTGGCTTATGAAAAAGCCTTTGCAGCACTGGATCTGTCCGTAAGCCTTGAAATCTCTTATTCCGAAACCGCGCGGCTTTGTGATTACGTACTGCCCTGCCGCAGCTACATGGAAATGTATGACACCACTTGTTTTAATTATTCCTGGCCGGAGCTATATTTTCAGCTGCGTACGCCGGTCCTGGAGCCTTTAAGCGAGGAAAGCAGGGAAAACGGAGCGATTATTCTGGACTTGATCAAAGCCATGGGTTATCTGCCGGAATTGCCCACCGCCCTTTATGAAGCCGGACAAAATGGCATTACCGCCTATATGGGAGCCCTGGGGTCTTATCTGGGAGAAAACCCGCAATATACGAAGTTAGTACCTGTCATTATGGCAGAGACATTGGGCAAAGCCCTGGGGTCTGTGCATCTGGCTTTGCTGGCAGGCATGCTGTTCTCCGGCAGCAAAGCATTTAAAGCCGGCGGTGCTGCCATGGGATATCCGGAAGACTTCACAATGGCGGAAGCGATGTTTAACGATATACTTAAGCACCCTGAAGGACTTATCCTGGCTCGTTTCCAGGGGAGCAACTTCGATTCCCTGCGTACAGAGGATAAAAAATTAGCCCTTAAGATCGAGGAACTGATAGAACCGCTAAAAGCTGCCACTATTGAAAGCGAACTGGAACATTTGAAAATGCCGGCAGAGTATCCTATGATCCTTCATGCCGGACTGCACCACGAAACAGTGGCCAACACCAATATGCGCGACCCTAAGTGGAATGAAAAGCGCCGCTGGCAGACCATGCTGATCAATGCTGCCGATGCTGAAAGGATGGAAATAGCTGACGGTGAAATAGTGCGCATTACCACCAGGAATTCGTCGGCAGAGATCGAAGCGGAAATTAGTCCTCATGCCGCGGAAGGATGCGTTTATATCCGCCATGGGCAGGGACTGATTTATAACGGGATAAAAAATGGGGTCAATGTCAATGAACTGGTGCACAGCACTGACCGGGACGAGATGGGTACCCCCATGCACCGCCGGGTCCCATGCCGGGTGGAAAAAATCTAGAACTCCAGACTAACTGGGGGTTGCAGTTGAGGTGAAATTTCTTCAAAGGGAAAAATAAACTATTTCGAAAAAAGAAATTACGAAACAAATTATATTTTCTGCTATAATATGAATAAGCAAATTTTGCTCAGGAAATCGAGTTAAAATAAATGAAAGAAAGGAGATTCTTATGGAAAACCTATTGCTTAATCCGAAAAAGTACAGGGACCGCGGCTATCCAGACGAACGTTCAAAAGAGATCATGCTCAAGACCATTGAATGGTTTGAAAACAAAGGACTGGCTGCTATCAAAGACTCATTTCACAGCAAGGAATTCGCCGAAGATTATCAGAAGTTCGTGACGGAAGAAAGACACTTTGAAACCTTGTTCCTCCCCAAAGGCTATGGTGATGATCCGGACCAGTATTACAGTACATACCGGATGTATGAATACTCTGAAATAACCGGATTTTACGGAGCTGCATACTGGTACGCCTTTCATGTTTCAACCCTGGGATTGGACCCGGTTCTTTTGGGGGACAATGAGGATGTGAAACACAGAGCCATTGCCAAAATGAAGGAGAATGCCTTTTGTGCCTTCGGCCTTTCGGAAAAAGAACATGGTGCTGACATCTATTCATCTGAGATGACCCTTACCCCGAAAGGTGACGGGACCTATGTCGCTAACGGCAGCAAGTACTATATCGGGAATGGAAATGTTGCTTCAACAGTATCGGTGTTCGGCAAAATGGCGGATACCAATGATTATGTGTTTTTCGTGGTGGATTCCTCCCATCCCAATTATAAGCTGATCAAAAATGTAGTCGATTATAATCAGCAGTATGTGGCGGAATTTGAACTGCATGATTATCCCATCACCAAAGATGACATTTGCACCATCGGCCCAAAAGCCTGGGATGATATGCTCAACACCATCAATATCTGCAAATTCAATATCGGTTCCGGCGCTACCGGGATCGTCACCCATTCCTTCTATGAAGCTTTAAATCATGCTTACCACCGTAACCTTTACGGCAAACCGGTTACCGATTTCGCTCATGTAAAAAGGCTTTTCATTGATTCCTGGCTGCGGCTGATCGCAATGAAACTCTTTGGACTCAGGGCCACTGACTATATGCGGGTAGCCGGTGAAAATGACAAGCGGTATCTGCTTTATAACCCCATCATGAAAATGAAAGTAGCTATCCAGGGAGAAGTTGTCCATGAACTGCTGTGGGACATCATTGCTGCCAAAGGTTTTGAAAAAGATATGTATTTCGAGCAGGCAGTGGTCGAGCTCAGAGGGTATCCGAAACTGGAAGGGACCCGGCATGTGAATATGGCCCTGATCGCCAAATTGATCCCCAGTTATATGTTTATGCCGGCTGAATTTGAAGAAGTAGGCCGGATCAAGGACAACCGCAATGATGACTTTATGTTTAAACAGGGCAAGACCCGGGGTTATGCAAAGACCAAATTCCATGACTACAATATTGCTTATAAGACTTTGGCTCATCTGCCCAATGTCAAAGTGTTTATGGAACAGATCGACGCTTACAAGGAATACCTGATGGTTTCAGGAGCCGGGCTGGCAGAACAGATGAAGGATTTTGACTACCTGCTGGCAGTCGGTGAATTGTTCACCATGGTGGCCTATGGTCAGTTGATCATTGAAAGCGCCAAGATGGAAGGCGTTCCCGATGAAGTCATGAACCAGATGTTCGATGTTTTTGTCAGAGACTTTACCGCTTTTGCCATCGATCTGTACGGCAAACCGATCAATACTGATGCACAGATCGAAAAGATCCTGAAAATGGTCAAGCGGCCGGTTCCCAATCCGGAAGAATTCGAAAAAGTACTCCAGGAAGAAGTCTACAGCCTGGTGGACGTTTATACTATGAATCCCTAATTGGTAACCGTATTTCAAGTTGATATATTGGCAGACCTCCGGGCGGCAGCGTTCATAAATGACCCGGAGGTCTTTTTATATAGATTTAGGAAACAACTTAACTAAAGAAAGTTTTTATATGGTATTAAATATGGACATATTACTCTAAAATGAATATAAGCAGTAAATATTTCGAGGAGGTATTTTATATGGAGAAAATTGAGGTGTTATTCAGTAAATATGTTGATTGGGCCAAAATACCTGATTATGATACAAAAGGTGCTGCCGGTTGTGATATAAGTGTAGCTCTGCAGGATGAAATCGTACTATATCCACATGAAGTCAAATCACTGCCCACCGGATTTGCCTTAAAGATTCCGGACGGATATGAAGCGCAGATCCGCAGCCGGGCAGGAATGGCACGCAAAGGCATCGTGGTAGCCAATGCTCCAGGCACAGTAGATGCAGAACATGTTGGAGAATTAAGTGTACTGCTGCTGAACGTCACCGACAAACCAGTCAAGATTTTACCGGGGCAAAAGGTAGCCCAAATGGTTTTCAGCCCCGTCGTCAAAGCCCAATTCAAAGAAGAATAGCAGAATAGTCGATCCCCTGTGAGTATGATCCGGTTATCCGTGCCAGGTACTATATTACCGGGGCATCTCATGCATAAATTAACGGCAGCCTTTTAATATTAAACAAGGAGGGAACAAAATCATGAGTAAATTCAAATTAGAGCCACAGGATACTGTATTGATGATTATTGATGTGCAGGAAAAATTGATGGCGGCTATGAAGGATAGGGAACGGGTATATAAAAACATCAATTTGCTGCTGGAAACCGCCAAACAGTTTAATATACCGGTGATCGTTACCGAACANNAAATACCTGGATAAGACCTCTTTTACTGCTTGTACCGACGGGCTTTGGGATATTTTGAAGGAATTAAACCGCAAAACCATCCTGATTACCGGCAGCGAAACGCATGTATGCGTGTTCCAAACCACCCGGGATCTGCAGGAAGCAGGCTATCAGGTGCATTTGGTCAAAGATGCGGTTTGCTCGCGATTCGACGAGAATTATGAAAACGGACTGCAATTAATGCATGACATGGGAGCGGTCATCACCAATACGGAGACAGCCGTTTTCGATTTGCTGCAGAAAGCCGGAACCCCTGAATTCAAAGTGATCTCTCCCCTGGTGAAATAATAGGAATATTACGACTCGCAATATCTTCAAACGGGAAATTTTATTGACAAAGGATATGGCCGAAAGTATGCTAAGAATAATGAAATAGCTAAATTAAGGGGGTAATCAAATGGCAAACGGAGATTGGTTTATTTATGAAATGGAAGGCAATGTTGCAGTACTGACCCTGAATCATCCCGATTCCATGAATATTGTCAACCAGGAATTATTTACTGAGCTGCATGAGCAGCAGAATAAGATCGAAGCTGATCCGTCCGTACGTGCAGTAGTCATCAAAGCCAATGGCCCGCATTTTTCCGCCGGCATCGATTTGAAATTGCTCAACACTATCGGTTCAACATTTGTGGCGGAAAACTTGAACTTCCTGCAGCGGCTTTATGGCAGGTGGCAGGAATGGCACATCCCGGTGGTGGCTGCCATTCACGGGATCTGTTACGGTTCAGCAGTGGAACTGATCTTAGGCTGCGATATCCGTGTAGCTGCCGATGATTTAAAGATCGCCATCCCCGAAGTCAGATTTGGTCTGTCACCGGACATGGGCGGAACGGTAAGACTTACTCAATTGGTAGGCTTGGGCCAGGCAAAAAGGCTTATCCTGGGCTGTGAGGAGCTGGATGCAGCCGAAGCCAAAGAGATCGGACTGGTAGAGATCGTAGTTCCCAGAGACAAGCTGGAAGAACGAGCCATTAAATTAGCCAAAAGAATGGCCGGTATGCCGCCGATGGCTATCCGTTTTGCCAAGCGGGGCATTAACCTGGCCAACGAAAGCAGTCTGGCTGCCGGACTGGCCTTTGAACAGGCCCAGTCAGTATTTTGCTGCGGTACCGAAGATCAGACCGAAGCCATCAATTCCTTTTTTGAAAAACGCAAACCGGAATTCAAGGGAAAATAACTTAAAGCTTAAAAGTGACAGCAGTATCTTTTCAGGTACTGCTGTTGCCTTTTGAAATCATCGTAGAGATAGCAGTGGTGATTAGCCTAAATCATGGAACTGTTCATTGATATGATTCAAATGTATGGATGTGTAAAAAAGAATTATTTCGTTTGACAAATATTTAATAATTGATTAAGATAATATTCTGGATGACCGAATAGATCATAATGAAAATGGTAAGAATATCGGCATTGCCCTGGCGGGTGCCGTTATTTTTTTGGATAAGTCCCTTAAAAAATAAAGGAGTGGAAGAACAAGTGCAGCTTGAAAATTTAAGAAACATAGGGATTATTGCGCATATTGATGCCGGTAAAACCACGACAACTGAAAGAATCTTATATTATACCGGTTTAACGCATAAAATGGGCGAGACCCATGAAGGATCAAGTGTAATGGATTTCCTTTCTTATGAAAAAGAACGCGGCATTACGGTTGCTTCTGCTGCCACCACCTGTATTTGGAAAGGCAAGACCATCAATATTATCGATACACCAGGCCATGTCGATTTTACTGCGGAAGTTGAGCGCAGTCTAAGGATTCTGGACGGAGTGGTGGTTATTTTTTGCAGCAAAGGCGGCGTGGAACCTCAATCGGAAACGGTCTGGAGGCAGGCTGACAAATACCGTGTTCCCCGCATTGCCTATATCAATAAAATGGATGCGGTAGGTGCTGACTTTTTTAAAGTAACCGGACAGATTAAAAACCGCCTGGGGGCAAATCCCCTGGTCATTACCCTGCCGGCGACAGAGGATGACGATTTTTTAGGGGTTATTGATCTGATCAAGATGAAATACTATACTTTCGGCGGCAAACTAGGTAATGAAGTTGTGGAAATGGAAATACCGGAAAGCCATCTGGCTGAAGCAGAGTCCTGGCGCAACGCCATGATCGAAAGCCTGGCCGAAAACGATGAACAATTACTGGAAATGTATTTTAATAATGAAACCATTCCCCAGGAAATGTTGATCGAGGCGCTTCGTGTCAATACCGTAAAGGGACAGATCGTACCGGTCTTATGCGGCAGTTCTTATCGTAATATCGGTGTACAGCTGCTTTTGGATGCGATTATTGGTTATCTTCCGTCACCCCTGGATGGCAGGCCTGCCACGGCCAGCATACCGGAGGGGGAAGAAATGGTGGAAATTATTCCCGATGCCGGACAGCCGTTCGCTGCGCTGATATTTAAGATCGTCAGTGACCGGCATGTTGGGAAATTAGCCTTTGCCCGGATTTATTCCGGTACGGTAAAAGCCGGCAGTTATGTGATCAACAGCAGCAAGAACAAAAAAGAACGCATTGGCCGGCTGGTTAAAATGCATGCCAATCATCGTGAAGAAATTACAGAAGTATCCGCCGGAGATATTGTGGCATTTATCGGATTGAAGGATGTCAGCACCGGGGATACCATTTGTGAAGAAGGTTATAATATTTTACTGGAATCTATCGTATTTCCGGAACCGGTCATTCAAATTGCCATCGAACCCAAGACCCAGAACGACCAGAGCAAGCTGGGTGAAGCATTAGGGAAACTGGCTGCTGAAGACCCGACTTTTAAAGTGATGTATAACCAGGAAACCGGGCAAACATTGATCTCAGGCATGGGTGAACTGCACCTGGAAATTGTAGCAGAACGACTGGCCAAAGAGTTTATGGTGGACTTTAATATCGGTCAGCCACAGGTAGCTTACAAGGAAACCATCAGTAAGGATGCAGAACAAGTGACCCGCTATGTAAAACAGACCGGGGGCAAAGGACAGTATGCCCATATCGTTCTGCGGCTTGAACCTGGTGAAGAGGGCTTTGAATTTGTCAATAAGATCGTGGGCGGTGCCATTCCCCGGGAATATATCCCCGCCGTAGAATCCGGCGTCAAGCAGGCATTGCAGGAGGGAATCCTCAAGGGCTATCCGGTGGTGAATGTGAAAGCTACTTTGCTGGACGGTTCTTTCCACGAAGTGGATTCCTCGGAAATGGCCTTCAGAACAGCAGCCATGATCGCCACCAAGGAATGCCTGAAGAAAGCCGGACCTAAACTCCTGGAACCGGTAATGAAACTGGAAATCACTTCGCCGGAAGAGTTTACCGGCAATATTATCAGTAATATCAGCAATATGCGCGGCCGTCTGGAATCAATGGAAATGGAAAACAATACCCAGATCATCAGAAGCTGTGTGCCGCTGGTGGAACTGTTTGGTTATTCCACTACTTTGCGCTCGCTTACCCAGGGCCGTGCAGGATTTTCCATGCAGTTTTCCCATTATGAAGAAGGCGTGATTGCTTCCTGATCAAAGGGAGCCCGGCAGCAAGTTATATATAGAATAAAACGCGAAATACCAGCAGGAGAATTAAGCCCGGTGCTTGAAAGTCATTTTCAAGTACCGGGCTTCTTATTTGATTAAGTAAACATGCGAGAGATTCTTATTATTGTGCGGGGGCCAGTTTTATTTGGCCGGCCAGATCCAGCAGCTCGTCGTGATCCAGATTACTTTCCAGGCTCACTACGTACTGGCTTTCTTCATATTCAGCAATGACCTCCAGCTGCTGTGTCAAAGGAGCAGAGGCAGCGGATTCAGTCATCAGAATTTCATTCGCTGCAATAGAGGCTTTCGCCATGGTATTGGCTGTGGGCGCTGCATAGGGTCTGATGGCGATTTCAACTGTTTTACCGGTTTTCGTATCGTTATAAACGAATATTTCCTCTGAATCGGAGGCCAGCACATAATTTCCCGGCAGGTTGTCAGGGACCAGAGATACCTCCTCTATAGGTTTAACAAGGTTGACGGAATACGAGCGATAACGGTCAGGGACGGAGGCTGCTTTAGGCATAGCCTGATCACCTGTGGAACTTATGCCCCGCTGTAATGCAGGCGCAGGGGTCTTAAGTGCTGCATAGTCAGCCATGGCGATCTGTATAGAAGGGGTAGAGTTTTCCGAAATCATGCTGGCGACATCAGCTTGTATCACTTCGGCGGAATTGCCGGAATCGCCTGAATCAGTTATAACATTACGATTTGTACTGTCACTTTCTTTTTCTGCCGTATCTGTGCCTGCCGATTGAAGAGCAATGCCATCTTCATTAATTTTGCCGGTCTTAAGGGACGCATTTTCCCTGAGCTCCGGCTGGATGCTGTCATGGACAGCCACGTTCTTATCTTGCATCTGATCAAACAAACCCGGAACCACTGTAGTAAACATTAGAACAGTGGTTGCTGCAACGACGGCAAAATATGCAACAGGACGCCAGGATCGGGAAGGTTTGATGATCTGAATATCACTTAAGGCGGGGGCTGCTGCAGCAGGAAGCGCGGCCATGATTCGGGCGGTAAAATTTTCATCTACCTCCATGGTTGTTTCCATACATTCATGTAAGGCATCATTTTCAAAGCGGGTCAGGATCACCAAGTTAGTACATGTTTCGCAGCTGGCCAGGTGTTCTTCAAATTCCTGCATCAATTCAGGGGACAGCCGTGCATCGCAGTATTCATAGATATAATTATCTGCTTGCTGGCAATTCATGCGGCATCCCCCTTTGCACCAGTTTTTTCATATAAAGATTGCGCATCGCTTTTCTGGCCCGATGGACCTTGACCTCAACATTTTCCTTGCTTATGCCCAGAACCTCAGCGATTTCTCCATTACTGTAATCCATCTGGTAACGCAGCGCGATGATGATCCGGTAGTTTTCCGGCAGTTCCATGATCACTTCATTAATAAAGCTGCTTAATTCATTGCGCTCAAAAATCACCTGAGGATCATCCAAATCGCTGCCGGTGACATTATCCTGAATATATGTCTCGTCAAACATTACATTTACAACTTTTTTCTTTTTTCTTAAAGCTGTTATGGTGGTATTTACAGCGATTCTATGTATCCAGGGGGCAAACTTTTTGCCCACATCAAATTGATATAGTTTTTCATAGACGATCAGAAAGACTTCCTGGGTGATATCTTCTGCTTCCTGATATTGCCCGATAATCCTATAAACGATGGTAAAGACAGATTTTTTATATCTATTGACTAATTCCTCGAAAGCGCCAAGGTCGCCTCCCAGGGCCTTCGCAGCCAACAACTCGTCATTGATCAAACTATCCAGCTCCCCGTCCTTGATTATAATACGACTGACATATCAATAGCTTACACTATAGCGGCGGAAAACAACATGATGAATTCATACCAGCTTTGGAGATTATCCTGTTTGAGCAGATTTTATGTTAAAATAGCAAGAAATAGATTTACTTATCTATGAATAATGCCAAACAGGCAGAGATTGGAGCCTGGTGTGAAAATAATTGTAGATGCCGACGCCTGCCCGGTCAAGGAAATTATCGAAGACCTGGCACAGAAAAACAAAATAAGAGTCATTATGGTATCTAATTACAATCATCAAATCAACAGCAGTTATGCAGAAAAGGTGGTTGTGGGCCAGGAGGCGCAGGCCGCAGATATTACCATTGCCAATATGACAGAACCCGGTGATATCGTGGTTACCCAGGATTACGGCCTGGCCTCTATTGTGCTGGGCAAAGGCGCTGCTGCCATCAATCCCAGCGGTAAGATCTATACTGACTCGAATATCGACATTTTGTTAATGCAAAGATATTTGAACACCAAAGCCAGACAGGCAGGCGGAAAGCATATCAATCCCAGGAAACGGACCGGTAAAGACAATAACCATTTCGCGCACAGTTTACAATTATTGCTGGATAAAATTAAGTAAGATGTTGAATATAAAAGGTAAACGGATAATAATGATAGGGAATATTTTATTAAAGTATTAATCGAGGTCAATAAAATTGTTCAAATAGAAAGGGGAACTATCATGTCAGATGCGTGCAAAACTTGTCCTTCCAGCGGTTCATGCAAGATTGACCCCAACGACTGCGGGGGAGCGGTTGAGGTCGAAAAGAGTCTGGTGGGTTCATTAAACCAAATCAAAAACGTGATCGTTGTCATGAGCGGTAAAGGCGGAGTGGGAAAATCTTCAGTTACCGGCCTGATTGCCAGTGAACTCGCCCGTCAGGGAAAAAAGGTCGGAGTACTGGATGCTGATATAACCGGGCCCAGTCAGCCACGCGCCTTCGGGTTGGCCAATATCCAGCTGCGGGGAAATGATTACGGTATCATTCCTCCCACTACCAAACTGGGAATCAAATTGATATCCATCAATTTCTTTCTGCCCCATGAAGACGATCCGGTTATCTGGAGAGGACCGATCCTGGCTGGGGCTGTTAAGCAATTCTGGGAAGAAGTCGACTGGCGGGAACTGGATTATCTGGTGGTCGATCTGCCTCCGGGCACCGGTGACGTGCCATTAACGGTCATGCAGACCTTGCCTGTAAAGGGCATCGTCATTGTTTCTTCACCCCAGGAACTGGCAGTCATGGTAGTGAAAAAGACCATTAATATGGCCAAAAAAATGTCAATTCCCATCCTGGGTTTGGTAGAAAACATGAGTTATGCCATTTGCAGTCATTGCCATGAAAAACTGCAGATATTCGGCGAGAGCCAGGGAGAAAAAGTAGCCAAAGACAACGGTATCGATTATTTAGGCGGATTACCCTGGGATGCCAAACTAAACCAGGCGATTGACCAGGGTCAGATCGAAAGTTATGATTCCGCAGATATTAAAGGGATCGCTGCCAAAATTACGGCGAAAATTGATTAAAATTAGCGTTCAATGGTTGACATGAGCCATATATCGCCCGGAAACTGCAAACATTTTTTTGTCAGACGAAACGAAAGGTATATTGTTAAAAAAGTGTATATATATTAGAATGAATATATATATATAAATTTGATTTTATCTGACAGCATACTGGAGGGTGATATATATGATAACCAAGCTGTTTTTCGAAATTAAAAATATTTTAGCGGAATTAGCGTCATCATTGATTTTAGGCAAAAACAAAGATGCTGCAGGTTTTGCCATGATCCTTTCAGAGAAAAGCCGGGCATTGGCGGAGGAATTAGGAAAATAACACATAATTAGTGAAAATCTAACACTGCCTTCCAAAAAGGGCAGTGTTTTTTCGTGCCCAAACAACAAAGGAATAACGACGCGAAATGTTGAATTGGAACCTTAAGATAGCGGTCGGTTCCTGAAATCAATTCAGGTACCGAAAAGATAAAGCATGGAAAGAAGGGATGGGCTTATTTAAAATAGATTGGTACATAATATGCGATGATCAAAATATAGGAGGCAGGATGATGAGGAAATATTATAAAGTCGGATATTTTTTTGCGGGGATGGCGGTGATGGCATTGCTGAGTACGTCCATACTTCCAGCCGCAGCCGATATGATACAGAAGCAGATCAATATTTACACTGGTGTCAAAGTATATGTCAATCAGTCTAAACTAAGCAGTGTAGATTCAAACGGCAACCGGGTGGAGGCTTTTATTTATAATGGCACCACCTATCTTCCGGTCAGAGCAGTGGCGGAAGCAGTTGATAAAAAAATAACCTGGGACGGGGAAACCAACAGTGTGTATATCGGACTGCCTCCGGAAGCAAAAAAGTTCTATCTGGGGGACATGGATATTTATCATGAACAGGTTAAAGGCAACTTGACCGGGGATCTTTCCTGGGGTTTGATAAAGCCCGGATCCATGATATACAATATCAGGGACAATACTGGTATCACCCATGATACCGGCCTGGTCATCAATGGATATATGGGATACGGATGGGGTTACCGGGTATATACCCTCGATCAGAATTATGCCCGTTTAACAGGGAAAATCGCTTTGTCATTTGATGATCAGCTTACCAAGGAACCAGCGATAATCAAGATATATGGCGACGACAAACTGCTCTACACCTCGCCGGAAATCGTAAATGGCGTATTTCCGCAGGAATTTGATATCAACATTGCTGGGGTGAAGCAGATAAAGATCGAAACCGACGGGAAATTTAACTCTGAAATCATTTTATCCGGACTGGAGCTGTCATTGAAATAAGGATATACACTAAAATATCAAAGGTTGCTTGATAGGACACGTGGGTCCGTGCTTTTGATAGTTAAAGGGCAGGTATTAATACCTGCCCTTTTATATTGCATATCACGAACGGACAAATTATAATGAGAAAAATACCCTGAAGGGGTATAAATGGAAAGAATCAAAGTTGACACCCCGGATAAACATAATAACAGAAGCAGATCATTCGAGGTACAGCCAAATACAAGAACAGAGTAAATAAAGGAGGGCCGATCGTGAACAGTAGCCAGAGGGATTTTAATAAAGCAGCCGCCCATTGGGATCAGGGGCAGGGAAGGAAAGAATTAGCCAATGATGTAGCTCAGGCGATCATCAATGCAGGGATCATCCGAGAGGATATGAAGGTTCTCGATTTTGGCTGTGGGACCGGTCTGTTAACGCTGCAGTTACAGCCTTTGGTTGATTCCATAATCGGTGTTGACAATTCAGAAGGCATGCTTCAGGTCATGCGGGAAAAAATCGAATTACAGCAATTGACCAACATTGAAACGAAGCTCTTAAACCTTGAAGCAGGTGACCGCCTGGAAGGAGCTTATGATTTGATCGTAAGCAGCATGACCTTGCACCACATCCAGGATATCAAAGCGATTTTCCATGCGTTTTTCCAGGTGATCAAGCCCGGCGGATATCTGAGCATCGCCGACCTGGACTTGGACAAAGGACTTTTTCACCAGGATAATACCGGCGTTTGTCACCATGGTTTTGACCGGGCAGAGCTGCAGCATATCCTTGAAGAGGCAGGGTTTAATGATATCCGCTTTGTGACTGCCGCTGAAATGATCAGGACCAATGAGGCTGGTACCAATTCTTTCAGCGTATTTTTGGTTACCGGGATCAAGCAGTAAACGGCAGTGATTTAATCTTAACAATTTCTTAAAAGTTTTTTGATATTATTCTGATACTTATCCTTTATGATCTATTCAAGATCCAGGATAACATTTCAAGGAGGTAAGAATGATGAAGAAAAAATCAATGATAGCAGTAATTCTAATAATTTCATTGCTATTAGGCGGCTTGGCCATTAATGCATTGGCGGCTGCGGGCAGCCCCTCAGATTCTCCAGCCGGTTTATTGCGCCAGGGGATCATGGCCGGCCAGCAGCGGGCACAAACAGCGCTGAATGTTGTCGCCGAATTGACTGGTTTGAGCACAGAAGATGTTCGGGCTGAGAGGCTGGAAGGAAAGTCTTTGGCTGACATTGCTGAAGCTGAAGGGATCAATGAGCAAACCGTCATCGATAAGGTGATTGCAGAGCGTACTGCCGCACTTGATCAGCTTAAAGCAGATCAGAAAATTACCGATGAACAATATGAAAATTGTCTGACGAACATGCAGGAAAGAGTCAAAACCAATATTGAAAGAACCACCGTCGGCCCTGCCCAGGGCAATAAAATTGGACAAGGAATGGGCTGCTGTCAGGGAGCCTGTTCAGGTCAAGGCCCAGGCCAGGGACAAGGCCGGGGAATGGGCAGAGGAATGAATGGAAATCAAGCCAACTGTCCGTATAATACAAACTTGTAATCGATATTTAGAAGGTGCCCGACGGGCACCTTCGTTTGTTATAAAGAGTCTGTACCCAGTGATATACTAATGATATGTACAAAAAAACCGGGTATTCAAATTAGCAGCAAAGGAGTCAGCGCTTTATGGAAACCGTTATTTTGCTGGCTGAAGATGAAAAGAAGCTTCGGGACATGACTGCCCAACACCTCAAACAGGAAGGTTATAAAGTAGCCCTGGCGGCTGATGGACTGGAAGCGATCCATTACTGGCAGGAACTCCAACCGGATCTGCTGGTCCTGGACCTCATGCTGCCTGGGTTATCCGGCTGGGAAGTGCTGAAGAAAATAAGACAAAAGCATGACACTCCCGTGATCGTACTTACTGCCCGGGCGGATGAAGTAGATAAATTGTTGGGACTGGAACTGGGGGCGGATGACTATATCACCAAGCCTTTTTCTCCGAGGGAACTAAGTGCCCGCATAAAAGCAGTCCTGCGCCGCAGCCGTCCCCAGGAGCCAAGCGCATTGATCAGTTTTCATGATCTCCGTCTTGACCCGGAGCGAATGGAGGTATTTATAGGAGATGTACTGCTAAAGCTTACTGCCAGCGAATTTAAGATCCTGATGCTGCTGGCCGGGAATCCGGGCCAGGTTTTTTCCCGATTGTATATTTTGGAACGGGTATTCGGAGATATGTATGAAGGTTATGAAAGGACCATCGATACACATATCAGCAACATCCGGCACAAAATGGAGGCAGCAGATAACGGTCAGGTAAGTATTAAAACCGTTTACGGTATTGGCTATAAATTGACCGCAGGAGAATGATCAGATGACAAAATCGGCATTGGCGAAAAAAATTACCGCTGCACTAATTGTTTTATCAGTATTATCGGTCATCCTTGCGACATCTTTTATGCTGCTCATCACACGGCAGCAGTTTGCCGACTATATCCAGCGCTATGATCAGGCGACCCTGGACCAATGGCTGCCCATTGTAAGTGAGTATTATGAACTAAACGGACCGGAGGGTCTGCAGCAATACCTTGAATCCAATATGTCGGGAAGCATTATGGGGAACGGTATGGGCAAGCGCCGGGGAGCAGGTATGATGCCGATGAGATCCAAACTGGGTCAGCGCGTGATCGTAACCGATCTTAATGGTATGGTAGTGGCTGACAGCAGTGGAACGCTGACAGGCAAAAAGGCTGATATTGATCTGACTGATGCCAGTTCCGCAATGATATTGGCCGATAATGAGCAGCAAGGGACTTTGTATATCGTGAGCCCGCTGGGGGCTGGTCTGGCATCCTTGGAAAACGATTTTATCAACAAGCTTACAATCAGTACAGGCATTTTGGCTTTATTTATGGGATTATTTGCTTTCGTGCTGGGCCTGGTACTGGGAAAAAGGATCAGCGCACCACTGGAAGAGTTGTCCGCAGCCATCCATCTAGTGGCGCGGGGAAAGCTGGATAAAAGGATTAGCTTGACGGGAGATCAGGAGTTTGTTCAGCTGGGACATGATTTCAATATCATGGCACAAAATCTGCAAGAAGCGGAAACCTACCGTCAGCGTTTTACTGCCGACCTTTCCCATGAATTACGAACACCCTTGACACTTCTGCGCGGACAGTTGGAAGGTATGCAAGCAGGAAGTATTCCTGCCGATAATGAAAACGTTACCCTGCTGCTGGACGAGGTCATAAGACTATCACGACTGGTGAAGGAACTGGACAACCTGGCCCTGCTTGAAAACCATAGGATCTCCCTTCATATAACTACTTTCACCGTCTCCGAGTTATTGGATCGTCTGCTCCCGGTCCACCTTGCCATGCAGGATAAAGACATTGTTTTTAACGTTAAGGTAGGAAATGATGTTGAACAAATAACCGCTGACCATGACCGGCTGTTACAGATATTGCTTAACCTGCTGGCCAATGCCGGGCAGCATGCAGACAAAGGCGGCAAGATCAACTTATCCATTCAAAGGGAACAAGAGCACCTGTTGTTTTCCATCGCTGATAACGGCCCGGGAATTCAGCCCGGGGATCTGCCCCATATATTCGAACGGTTTTATCGGGTCGATGACAGCCGCAACCGCCGTGATGGAGGAATGGGACTGGGACTAGCCATTGCCAAAGGTTATGTGGAGGCACATAACGGTAAGATATGGGTCAAAAGCACACCGGGGATCGGTACCACCTTTTATTTCACCCTGCCGCGAATTGAATAAAACTCAAAGAAATTATTGGCAAGAAGCAAAATAGTTCAGGGGGGAGAACTTTCCCTGAACTATTTTGCTGAGTGGATATTCAGTGCTTCATCTCTCTTTGAGAGAGTATCAATAAAGGGGAGTATAAGAGGAAGGATTCGTTTTTATCAGCATACATACAAAATGAGCAAATGTCAATATAAAATAAATTGTCTTTGTATAATTTATCAGCCTTTAAAACGCTTTGTATAAACAATAAAGCTGGAATGAACTTGACAACAAAAAAGGGAGAAGGTAGCATTTAAATTGAGCATATGCTCGTAATAAAATAAGAGGTCTTTATTAATGAACATTCATATCTGGCAAGAAAGGAGAGATAAAAATGTCTGGAAGAGATGGAAGCGGTCCAATGGGGCAGGGAAAAGGAACTGGCGGGGGCAGAGGAAATTGCGTAGCCGGTCAGCGTAAAAACGGTAACGGACAAAGAGCGGGACTCAGACAGAACAGTCAAGCACGGGGAATCCTCAGAGGAGGTGGCCGTTTAATGAACACCCCCAAAGGAAACAGTCGGGATCAATAAGAAGAATGCGTTGGGGTCAGTGTTGACTGGATACGAGGAGGAAAAACCATGAAAATTGTACTGCCGGCAAATGAAAGATCAATGGAAAAAGGGATAAGTGTTTCTTTTGGAAGGGCGCCATATTTTCTTGTTTACGACACGGATACTCAAGAAGGCGTATTCATTGAAAACAATGCGGCAAAAAGCCAGGGGGGAGCAGGGATCAAAGCAGCACAAACGGTTGTAGATACCGGAGCCAAAGCCCTGCTGACGCCGCGGTGTGGGGAAAATGCAGCTGACGTGCTCAAGGCGGCCAACATCGAAATATATCAGAGCATCAACGGTTCTCTGGAGAATAATATCAGTACATTCAATAAGGGTGAATTAAAGATATTAAGCGAAATTCATGCCGGATTTCATGGCAAGGGCGGAGAATAAAGTGAGGATCGCTGTGTTAAGCGGGAAAGGCGGTACAGGCAAAACTTTAATATCGGTCAATCTGGCTGCGGTGTCAAAAGAGGCCATCTACATTGACTGCGACGTTGAAGAACCCAATGGACATCTCTTTTTTAAGCCGGAGAATCTTGCTGCTGAATATATCTCAGTCAAGATTCCTTTGGTAGATAATGAGCTTTGCAATGGCTGCCGTATATGTGCTGTTTTTTGTCAATACAATGCACTGGCCTATATCAACCAGAAGCTATTGATTTTTGATGATGTTTGTCATTCCTGCGGTGGATGTGTATTGTTTTGTCCGGAAAAAGCTCTTGCGGAAAAAGAAAAAAACATTGGTATAGTACAAAGCGGAACTTCTGGGCTGGTTCATGTTATCACTGGAATCCTGGACACAGGTGAAGCGTCAGGGGTACCGATCATTAAAAAACTTATGCAAAATGCCCCGGCCGGGCAAGAGGATGTTTTTATCGACTGTCCGCCCGGGAGTGATTGTATTGTAATGGAAAGCATCAAAGATGCTGATTATTGCGTTTTAGTGGCTGAACCGACCTTGTTTGGAGTGCATAATCTGAAGATGGTCCACGACCTGGTCCGACTTTTTCGCAAACCACATGGCGCAGTGCTCAATAAATGTTTGGAAGGATATGACCCGGCTGCGCAATACTGTGAAGATCACGGTATCAGAATAATAGGCAGAATTCCATTTGACCATGATTTGGGAACATTAAATTCCAATGCATTGATCGCAGCCAGGGAGAACGGAAAATACCGGGAAGTATTTACATCCTTGCTGCAAAAGGTGAGGGAGGAGGTGCAGGATGCAGCAGCTATTGATTTTAAGCGGTAAGGGAGGAACCGGGAAAACTACCATCGCCAGTGCTTTTATCAAATTATCGAATGCCAAAGCTTACGCTGATTGCGATGTGGATGCACCAAATCTGCACTTGATCATGAGTCAATCTGACGAGCCTAAGAGGAGCAACTATTACGGATTGTCCAAGGCGAAAATAGACCTTTACGTATGCATCAGATGCGATTTATGCAGACAAAACTGCCGTTTTGAAGCGATTGATTCCGGGGCAGGCGGCATAATGTATGAAGTATATCATTATGCCTGTGAAGGCTGTGGGGTTTGTGAAGCAATTTGTCCGGTGGGAGCGATTAAACTTATACCTGCCATAGCCGGAGAATTGATACTTTATAGAGGCGATGCCGTATTTTCCACCGCCCAGCTTAAAATGGGCAGCGGTACTTCCGGGTTGCTGGTCACTGAAGTAAAAAAGCAGATGACATCAGTAATCAATGATGCAGATATTGCCATTATCGACGGATCACCTGGCTTAGGCTGTCCGGTCATTGCTTCCCTCAATGGGGCGGACATGGTTTTGATCGTTACTGAACCTTCTGTGTCGGGTATTAGTGATATGAAACGTATCATTAAAACGGCTGCCCAATTTCAAACCAAAATAGCGGTGTGTATCAACAAATATGATACCAACATCAAGAATACCGAAATCATTGAGTCGTTTTGTGAATTCCGCCAACTGCCTCTGGCAGGGCGGATACCCTTTGATCCAGAAGCGGTAACAGCGATCAATACGGGACAGAGTATTGTGGAGGTAGATTGTTTGTCCGGCCAGGCTGCCCGGGAGGTTTTTGATCGGACCATGCAAATACTTGTTGGCAACGGATGATAGAACAACTAGTCCCAGGTGGATCAAATGACGGCATGATTTAAGGGCAATTAACAATTAAAGCATAAAGGAGCGTAACTTATGAGTGAAAATTGTAATCAAAACTGCAGCGATTGCGGTGAAGAGTCTACAGGAAGAAAGGCAGCAAAAACTGATTTGACTGAAAACACCCACGAACTGAGCAGAATCAAAAAAGTGATCGGTGTGGTCAGCGGCAAGGGAGGAGTAGGTAAATCGGTGGTAACGTCCTTGCTGGCAGTGGAGATGAATAAAAGAGGATATAATACATCTATTTTAGATGCAGATGTAACTGGGCCTTCTATACCGAAAGCCTTTGGCATCTCAGAAAAAGCCCGAGGGACTGAACTTGGTTTATACCCAATAACAACGAAAACGGGTATAGAGATTATGTCCATCAATCTTTTATTGCCAAATGAAACAGATCCGGTGGTATGGCGGGGCCCCATCATTTCAGGCACGGTCAAACAGTTTTGGACGGATGTAATATGGGGAGACATTGATTACATGTTCATTGACATGCCACCGGGAACCGGAGACGTGGCCTTGACCGTATTTCAGTCCTTAAAAGTCGACGGGATCATTATTGTTACTTCACCTCAGGAGTTGGTTTCGATGATTGTATCCAAAGCAGTCAAAATGGCAGAGTTAATGGATATACCTATCCTGGGACTCATTGAGAATATGTCCTGTTATAAATGCCCTGATTGTGGCAAAGAGTATAAAATATTCGGAGACAGCCATATTGACCAAATCGCCCGCCGGCATAACCTGGAGATACTGACCGTCTTACCGATCGATCCTAAACTGGCGTCAGCCTGTGATAATGGAAAGATCGAGTCATTTGAAAATAATTGGTTTGAGCGTATCGTGCAAATATTAACCGCGAAACAGGAGGAAAAACCTCAGGTTGTTTATATAACGAAAGAAGAAAAGGGAGGAAAGACATTGAAAATTGCTGTAGCCAGCGAAAATGAAAAGGTAACAGAACATTTTGGGCATTGTATCAACTTTAATATTTACGCGGCTGTTGATGATCAGATCATTCATTGTGAGACCATCGCCAATCCAGGGCATAAGCCTGGATTTTTGCCGCTTTTCCTGCACGAACAGGGAGTCAATGTAATAATATCTGGTGGTATGGGGGCAGGTGCGATCGATATTTTCAATGAAAAAGGTATTGAAGTCATTGTTGGAGCAAGCGGCGATGCCAAAAAGGCTGCAGAAAGATACCTGCAGGGAGAACTCCAATCGACCGGTTCAGTCTGCCATGAACATCAGCATCACGGTGAATGTGGAAACTAAAAAGGTTATAATAATACAATCAGGCAATAAAAAGGGGACTGGAAACGGTTGAATGCTTACAAATGTGACTACATTGGCGTAATAAGAACGCCTTTTACAGATTTACAGGGAATGCCGATCCAGCCTTGCGGCGCCAGGGAAGTGACAGGGGAAGTCGTCATAAATCCGGAACTGCAGGAAGGACTTAAGGATCTGGACGGTTTCAGTCATATTTACTTGATATATCATCTGCATAAAGCAGCACAGAAAAAATTAACGGTGGTACCTTTTATGGATACAGTACCTCGTGGCGTTTTCGCGACCCGATCCCCGGTTCGGCCGTCCCATTTAGGATTATCGATCGTAGAATTGCTATCAGTTGAGGAAAATCGTATAAAAGTTCGAGGTGTGGATATCCTGGATGGCACACCTCTTCTGGACATAAAACCTTATATTCATGCATTTGATTGTCCAGAGAATGCTTCCAGTGGCTGGATGACGGCGGACCGCAAAGAAGTTGAAGATAAACGATCCGACCAACGCTTTATAGAGAAATCCGAATTGTAAAACCATGCTGGGAGTCATATACTTTTTAAAACAAGCCTTTAGCAGTTACAGGTAAAAATAATGAGGTGATTTGTTGTCCAGGGAAGCAAAATGCAGAAGAGTTGCTTTTATTCCGCCCGTCAAAGCTTTTAAACCGATGGGTATCCCTGCTTCCAGCATGGAAGAAATTGTGCTGAAAGTGGAAGAAGCAGAAGCCATCCGATTGAAAAATCATCTGAATCTGGGTCAGGAAGAATGCGCCCAGATGATGATGATCTCCCGTCCCACCTTTCAACGTATCCTGGGGGAAGCCTATGCCAAAATCGCCGATGCTTTATCCAATGGCAAAGGGATTCGCATTGAAGGCGGGAGTTATTGCCTGGGGAATGGATATTGCCGACGCCGGGACAGTAAACTGGCACCTATGGAAAACTGCGAATTCTACGACATTGGTCTGGAATTGACCCGGGCGAATATTCAACAGCGACCAGCATACAATTTACTGGCGGTAGCTGCCGTGGGTACCAGTACCGATTCCAGGCTGGAAGCGCGCTTCGGTCGCTGCCAGTACTTCTGGCTTTGGAATCAGGAGACCGATGCATATAGCCTGATCGAAAGGCCTTATATTGAAGGGGCTCACTCATCCGGCACCGATTCAGCACAGAAGTTGATGGAAGCCGGTGTTGGCAGCTTGATCGTCAATCATATTGGACCCAAAGCGTTTCTGATCTTGCAAAGAGCCAATATAACTGTCTATAGTGGACCTGAAAGAATAACTGTATCCGAAGCAATAAAAATGTTCCGCAATGGTCAGCTTCATCAGTTGGAATCAGCTGATCGATAAAACCATATAATTAAATGGAGGTAGAAAATGAAAATAGGTATGCCAAAAGACGGAGAATCGATCAATCAGCACTTTGGACAAAGCAGAAGCTTTTTAGTCGCCGAGATCGAGGGCGGCAAAATTAAGGAGACGAAGGAAATCAGCAGTGAAGCACTGCAGCATAACCATGAGGGACTTGCTGGTCTATTCATCAGGGAAGGTGTATCGATGGTGATCGTTGGAGGGATCGGGCAGCCGGCTATAATTGCATTGCAGGAAAAAGGACTGCAGGTGATAAGAGGGGCGTCCGGCCGCTGTGAAGATATACTGCAAAAGTATATAAGCGGAGAACTGGTGGATCAGAACGTCAGTTGTAATCACCATGGGGATCACCATCATTAAATCGGTATAAAAATTGGGGGGAAGGGAATGAAAGTTGAAGTTAATATCCTGGTGGAAAATACCACTCCTGCGCCGGGCTTTGTTGGAGAATTCGGTTTTGCTGCAGTGATCACCGTAGAGGGGAAAAAGTTTCTTTTTGATACCGGACTGGGAAACGCCCTGAAGAACAATGCGGCTATGGCAGGGATCGACCTGGCACAGATCGATGATCTGATCATCAGTCATGGACATTTTGACCATACCGGTGCGGTGCTGGATTTCCTTGCGACCGGCAAGAAAAAGATCTATGCCCATTCCAACATTTTTGTCAAACGGTACGCAGCAGCGGGAGATTTCAAAAAAGAAATCGGTGTGCCGTTCCCGTTGGCTGAAATTGAGGCACATCAGGCGGAAATTATTTATACTGACGATTTTTCTGAGATCTGCCCGGGCGTATTTTTGACCGGGGCGATTCCCAGGATCACCGGGTATGAGGATGTGGGCGGTAATTTCCTGGCGGAAAAAGACGGTGAACTGGTGCCGGATATCCTGGAAGATGATATGGCCATGGTCATCGATCATCCTGATGGTTTGATCATCATCGACGGATGTGCTCATGCCGGCATTATCAATACCATTGAATACGCCCGCAGCAAAACCGGCAAAAACAAAGTCCGGGCTTTTATTGGCGGCACTCATCTGATAACGGCCTCAGAAGAAAGAATCAAGAAAACCGCCGATGTCCTGCGTGATCTTGATGTACAGCAGATCATTCCCTGTCATTGTACAGGATTTAACGCAACGGCAGCACTGCGCCATGAATTGGGTGAGCGGGTGATCAAGGGAGAAACCGCGATGGGGTTTACGTTTTAGTGAGGCGTGAGGCGTGAGGGGTCAGGCGAACCCTCCGCTCTGGCGGCGTAGGGGAAGATAGTATCTCGTTGCTTCTGACATTTGGTTTGTTGGCTAGTTGGCTAGGGAACAGGAAACAAACGCTGGTGCGTCGTAGGGGCGATTAGTAATCGCCCGCACCATAACGGGCGAACTTGCGAGCCCATACGTTCACGGATAATAGCGCAGTGGGCAAACAATAGTTGAGCAATCGTAAAGGGGCGCTGATATGTGCCTCTTTTATAGTTTGGCCAGTGCTTTTTATTGCTTAGCCATCGCCTGGTTCCAACTTTCCACTTTCAACTTTCTGCTATCACATTTCTATATGAAACGGGCGATCACTGATCGCCCCTACGTCGCTGGAGCGAATAATAGCCTCACCCCTCACGCCTCACTCCTCACTAATTCTACAGTTGGGCTGCAAAAGCCTCGAGGTGGGCGATAGTATGCCGGCGGTCATAATTTTTCTTGGTGTCCTTGAGCAGATGGATATTCATGTAATCCCAGAAGGCAGACGTCATGTTGCTCTCATTGACAGCAAAAACCACCGAAGGGTAAGTGGTTTTGCCCACCAGGACTCCCACTCCTTCTTTGACATAGACCATGCTGCCATCCAACTGTTCCTCATCGGTTAAATGGACGTGATAATTATTGTGGGACTTGAGCAGGATGATCACATTTTCCAGATGCTCCTTATATTCCTGGGGCGTATAATAGGCAGGTATTCCGCCGGGCATATCAGAGAAACCCATGACCGCTTTGCCTTGCAGAATGGTTTCCAGCTCCGGCAAGGTTAATATTTCTGTAAAACAGTGATCCTCCAGCATATCGAAAAAGCGGCTGTTTTTTTCGCTCTGATAGGCAAGGAGCGATTCCGCCGCTGCCTTTGCCAGATGCTCTGTGTGACGTAAAGCAATGGAAACCGGCATAGTAATATTGCTGAGAGTATTGGTTCTTAAAATGGTATGACCTTTCTCAGCCTCGAATTCGGTCAAGGTCTCCAAATAATTTCCGGGATTGAAAGGGTTGAATATTCGCATCAGAGGTCGGCACAGGGCCAGAAAATCCTGATATTCATTTTGCAGCGCTGCAATTGCTTCCGGGCGGGTAAAAAGCAAATTGGCAGCATTTTGGATCCCGTCCCGAACCGAGGAAGAAGTCACAGCCGCCGTTTGCGGGGCGATAAACAAGGTGCGCCGGAAAATCCCGTCACGAGTTTTCGGGCAGTAATAAGGTTCTACGGAACCAGTCATGTAAAGCGGCACCCAGCCTTTGATACCCGTCAGCATTTCATCAAAATCACGATTGATGGTGTGGATCATTTTGATCCGGTTACCGTTTTTCAACACCTGCAGCATCAAGGCAGCCCAGCGGGCAAAGTATGCAGGATCTTCGGAAAGCCAGCTAAGATCCTCATTACTGTATAGCAGAATAGTTTGCGGGGTCGGGCACTGTGCTATCAGGGAAAGAAAATGCAAGACCGCGGTGCGCTTACCTTGTGCACCGTAAAATATCTCCACATCTTTAAGGGAACCGGGATCTGTCGGGGCTTCCGCATTCTCAGCAACGGCAGGCCTTTTGAATTGAAAACCGCCCACTGTTTGTAGAAAATTGTCTATGGAACCTGAATTGTCAGGCATTTTTTCCAGCAGCCACTGCAGGATCAGGTTTTCCAGCGTTTCCGCTTCATGAGGTTTGATCTTGGAACTATTTTTTATGGCTTCAGACAAGGCTGCCTTTTGATATTCGGAGTTACAGATACGGGCAAAATACCTGGCCATGGCCGGAATGTAACCGGCATTCTCCACCGGGGTGCGAACGCCCCGGCGCAGCCGGCTGATAAAGGAAGCATCCAGGGAAATGTTGCGGGCCAGCAGGCTGTTGGATGTTCGGGAAATAATCATGAGCAGGTCTAATTTTTCTGCAAAAGTCACATTCTGCCCCTCCTTATTAAACATATTATAATACCTTTCAACAAATTTTCCATACATTTGGCACAAATCGTGCCATAAATTTGGCATTGCCAATTTTATGATCGGCATTTTTTTAAAATGTTCTATTGCTAGAATAAAACAAGAACAATGTCGTGACTTTTGACTTAAATTGCACAAGAAAAACACCCAATTAAATTAAATATACGGACTCATCATCGGTTTCATATTGATTGATATTGAAGGCAGAGGTGTTCGATGTGACTTTTGAAATTAAACTGAAAGCCGGTTTTTTTAAGACCCAGACTTATTATCTGACCGTCGAAGCGGAGCAGATCATTTTGACGCCTCTGGACGATCCGGAAACTGAACGTCAGGTAATTGACAAGAAAGAGCTCAAGTCGATCAGCATTTACAGCAGGAACATGACATCTGGTGAGCTGGAGATCATTACCCACAGCAATACATATCTCGGCAGTATTTCATCTTCTGCGGATCTGGAGGAATTAACCAGGTGTCTTGCCCTGGAATTTGGCGACAAATTCAATTTTCAGCATGGAAATGTCTGATTGTTAGTGAGGTGTGAGGCAGCATCAACCTCGCAAGGAAGGCAAAAAAGTATATTATAAACGGATCTTATAGAAGAGAATTTGACAGGAGGGATAGAAAACCAATGAATACCATTGCACCACCGGCAGTACCCCGCTGGAAAACAGCACTGAACATGATCATCAATCCTGGTGAAGTCGTTAAAAACCAGATGACCAAAGTGCCCTGGCCTTATTCCCTGATGGTTTCCGGTTTATCATTCACGCTTTTTTTCCTGCAGACCGGACTGGACATGATGCGGACCGGACAGACCGGAGTCCCCACTGTGATCCTGATGACCATGCTGGGGCTCTTATACGGCACAGCGGGAATCGCTTTACTGGCTGTAATGGTCTGGGCCCTTTCCCAGGCAGCGGAACGTGGCCTTACCATGGAATGGGCCATATCTACTTTTGCCCTGGGGTATTCGGCAACTTTTGTCTATGCTTTGAGCGGATTGATCTTTTCCCTGGCTTTTGGCTGGAAGACAGCGGTCGCTTTCGGCGTCACCGGGGTATTATGGGCGCTGAGACCCACCATGTACACGATTAAACAGATGTCAGGAGAACGGGTCGCTTTCAGCATCGCCATGACCACTTTGTGCGGCGCCATCCTCCTTATCGGCTGGGCATTGCTGGGAAGATTCGGCGGTTAGCAAAATGCGTGATGATCAATCAAGGACAGGAGGAGAAAAACGTGGATACTAAACTGGGATATGCAGCAGGAGCCGGACCGGACGGGGTCAAGTTGTGGCCGGCTTATTTGTGTTTCATTATATTCGGTGTATTGATACCCTTTAGCAGACCGGATTATAAATTCACTACGATAATATTCTCCCTTATCATTGCTATAGTAGTGGGTTTATTGGCGGTAAATCTGCTAATTGCAGCATTCAACAGCGGCAATAAAGATGTGCGGCAGGCAGACGGAGGATTTGCCCGGGAAGCGGTAGGCACTGGCATGCTCTTTATGATTCCTTTTGCCGTATTAGCCATACTGGCTTTGGCTTTATTAGGGTGGAATGCGGTGATGCCTTTTTCTTCAGCGTCAATCACCACAGCAGCGGCAACGG
>DBRM01000056.1:30244-32994 GCA_002305965.1 Syntrophomonas sp. UBA1368 | reverse complement strand
GACCAGGTGGAACCATGGAATTACGTGACATACTCTCGGCAATGAATTACCGAGCTTCTTTATAGAAGTTTTAAACTCTAGTTTGTATTAGACACTTATTATAATGCCCGAATACAAATTTGATGTTCACTTGGTCTTTGACCAGCCCTGTCACTTGGGCAGCGTACCACTTGTATAGATTTATAGCTGCATTTTCATCCCTACCTATGGTATATCCGCATTTTTCACAAGTAAATATGCGAGTGCTAGGCGGTAATTTAGGATTAATATGATTACAGCTATTACAAGTTTTAGTACTATTAGCTTCATTAACTTTTGATACCTGATTACCTTTTAGTTCGGATTTGTATTGCAGGTAGCCAATGAATTGGGATACGGGCAGTTGATTTTGTACTGCCCGATTTATCCTTTTATTAACTTTTTTTGAAATTGTTTTTGCTAGAG
This sequence comes from Syntrophomonas sp. UBA1368, assembly GCA_002305965.1. Lineage (GTDB taxonomy): Bacteria > Bacillota > Syntrophomonadia > Syntrophomonadales > Syntrophomonadaceae > UBA1368. Next base: position 32,550 of record DBRM01000056.1, on the reverse strand, counting down.
TGCTTTTTTTAGCCCAATCGCCTATATAATAAACATCGTAATTCATCTTAGTTAGTTCTTTAGCAATAGAATGATTAATTTGCTTAATACGCCTACTACGTTTCCTTTGGGTAAGTTTTTTAGCCTTTATTAGTCTACGATGCCTTTTAGAGCCGTTCTTTGCACGGTCTAGCTTGCTTTTGATTTTATCTAGCGATTTATCAAGATATTTAGCTGTCTTTTGATGAGCATTAGATTCTACAGTTACTATTTTTTCGCCGTCATAGCCAGTTAGTAAGGTTTTTACCCCTGGATCAAAAGCGATAACTTTACCCGTAGTTATTTGCCTTTCTGGCAGAACTTCGCAAGTAACACAAGCATAATAATTATTATCCTGATAGCTTATCTCCACCTGTTTTAAGGCTTTAATATTAGCTATATCCTTATATCCATCAGCAAAATCAATAGTTATCCAGCCACAAGGATTATGTAATACTATCTTATTATCTTCTAGGTGATAACTAGCTTGGGGGTAGGTTAAGGTGTAAAAATATTTCTTGCCACGAAAGCGTGGTGGCCTAGCAGTTTCATCTACCTTGGTTAAGCGAAAGAACGATGTATAGGCTTCTTTTAAGTCAAATATCACTTCTTGGGCTACTTGTGAATGTAGGTTAGGGAAATATTCTTTACGAATATATTTTAACTCCTTTTTTTGTTCATAGAACGAAATGCCTGTCTTGCGATGATTATACACAGTTCGTTGTTGTTCTAAGGCAAGATTATAAAGCCTTCTGGCTTCATCAGATATTTGCCATAGAAGTTCTTTTTGTTCCGGAGTAGGTATTAATTTTATCTTGGCAGTTAGGTAGTGCATAAATTACCCTCTCGTTCCTTGATTTTCGATATATTTCTTAATCGCTTCTTCGGATATTGAGCCTACTGTTTCAAGATAAAAACTTGAGTTCCATAGCCGCCCTTTCCATAGTTTCTCTTTGATTTCAGGATATTCAAGAAATAACTTTCTGCCTGAAATACCCTTAAGCATCTTAACAATATAAGAAGGGCTGATTTTAGGATGTGCCGATGCAAAGACATGAACGTGATCCATCTCTCCAACTTCAGCCAAAATAACTTCAAATTCTTTATCAGTAGCTATTTCTTGCAAAAGAACTTTAAGGTATTCAGCTATTTCATCAGTTAGTACCTTCCTACGATATTTGGTTGACCATACAATGTGGTAGTTCACATTGTAGACGCAAGTTCTTGCGTGTTTTAATTTACCCATACATATAGTATGGCATAAACTACGGTATATATCAATAATAATATGATTTATTATTGGTACATATAGTTGCTCTTCCGCCTTTCATCTCCCCATTGAAATAGGGAGGATTCCCGGCGGATTTCCTAAAAGAAAACCAAACCGTATAAAAGGATATGATTATTCGCAAAAGGGTGGATATTTTATAACAATTTGTGTAAAAAACAAAGCAAACATTTTATGGGCAAACATTCGCGATTTTGATCCAAGCGCAAATGAAAAACCACTTTTGTCTGAGATTGGTTCAGAGGTGGAAATGGCCATAGGTAATATACCGCTTTTTTATAGCGGCGTTTCAATTGATAAGTATGTGATTATGCCAAATCATGTCCATATGATTATATTATTGCAGGGTGATACCACTGACGGGAAGCCTGTTCAATCTTTATCAACAATCATCGGGCAGTTAAAAAGATATGTTACAAAACAGGTTGGTTACCCAATATGGCAAAAATCTTTTTATGACCGTGTTATTCGCGATGAAAAGGATTATAAGGATTATTGGCAGTACATTGATGAAAATCCGTTAAAATGGGCGCAGGACGAGTATTATATATAAGGCTGCAGGGGATATTATAATTTTAAAAGGAAACGGGAAGGTACTACCTTCCCCTACACCGCATAAGCATAGATTTGGGATAAAGAGACGTAGGGGGCGGATATTATCCGCCCGCACCTTAATTACATTTTACCAGTAAACCTGAACAGGTTTTACAGCCAGGGTACGGACCAAAATGGCTGCAGTCTCTCCTCTGGTAATGACATGCCCAGGATCAAAGTTATTGCCGCTGCCGCGGATGATGCCCAGGCCTCTGGTGAGTCCGGCATAACCTTTCAAGTCCGCCGGCAGTTTGGCTGCATCATCATAGGGAATTATAAACATGTCGCCGTTTTTGGCTACGAAGTCCAGGCGCATAAAGCTTACCATCAGTTTGGCCATACGGGCCCGGTCTACAGTATTTCCGGCAGCTTCATCCTTAGTGATCCAGTTACGGTTGATGGCCAT
>DBRM01000056.1:28876-30159 GCA_002305965.1 Syntrophomonas sp. UBA1368 | reverse complement strand
AGCTTGATCTGTTCCTGGGCAAAATGTCCGTCTATGTCATCATAACTGACGGCGGTTTTGTCTTTCATCTCTTTGCCTTCCCAGTCCAGCTTCACGCCGGAGAATGCATCGATCATATTGGCAGACTGCGCCGGGGGTACCGGGCGGGGCACATAGACCAGGCGGAATTTGGCTGTATTATTCTTTTCATATTCAGTGACATACGTCAGAGTCAGGGGCATGTGTCCCAGATAAGCCGCATTGGCTTTATCCGTTCCCATTACATTCTCTGCACCGGGGAAGGTGGTTTTGCTCCAGGACAGATTATAATTGTTAACTTTGCCGGTGCTGCGGTCTATGCTGATAAAGATGGAATTGCCGGGGCAAAGGATCCCGTTAACCAGCCGCTGATAATTAAAATACCATTCACCAGGTTCATAGCCGGGCATTTTATCAGTCTCATTTACTTCCAGCTTGACTTGTGAGATCTTATTGGGCTGGGTCTTCTGCAGCCAGGCTTCAGCGATTTTTTGGGCAGCCTCTTTGGATAAATCGGCTTTCTCACTGCGGCTGTTGTTACTATAGGCGTAATAAGACAGCAGTTCGCCGGTCTCTGCGTTTATGGAAGCATTGAATTCAGCCGGCTGGGTCTCAGAATCGATCCGGTAGCTGAGTCTCCAGATCTTAAGGGCCGGATCCATATAATCCTGGTTGACGGATGCGGAATAAATAACGGCTTCGGCCGGAATCCCGGTCAGGTCTCTGATGATTTTGTCAGCCTCCGCCTGGGACATTAAATCAGCCAGTTTTTCAATTTCACTGATCTCCTCCGGGGTGAGTGCCGCCTGATCAGCAGAACCCATTCCGCTGAGTGATTTTTCTGCAGCTCCTCCATAATACCCGTACGGACTTCCCTGCAGAATGACCGGTTCACCGGTGAAAGCATCTATCAATCCATTGGAGGGATGATTAAGGGTATAGACCAGCAGCGGCGCTTGTGGCTGACGAGGGTTATTTTGCCGCAGCAGATACTGCAGCTGTAACATTTTGACATTGCCAAAGGCTTCTGCTGCCTGCTCCTTGCTTATAACTTTTTGGGCAGCCGGCAATGCAGAGTCAGTCCAGCTCATATTATAGGAATTGATCTGGCCGGTTGCCATATTTACTTCTACTGATGCCGTATCATTTTCCACTGGTATGTTGTTTTCATAACGCATAAAACGCAGATAAAGTGTTGTGCCATAACCACTGAGGGGAACCAGTTGACTGTCCTCATAGAAACGGAAGTATCCTGCTTTCCCCGG
>DBRM01000056.1:26598-28768 GCA_002305965.1 Syntrophomonas sp. UBA1368 | reverse complement strand
CCGGAAGTAAACTTGCTGTATGTATCCGGCACTTCGAATACGGTCTTAACAATGCTGATCGCTTTTTCCACTGTAACCTCCTCCTGTGCATCAGCCTGAGCAGGAAACAGGGTAAACATGAACATAAAAATGATCAGACTGCTTAAAATTTTATATCTGCTGCGAACCATTCAATCCAACTCCTTCAAATATTGTTGTGCTTATCTCTCTATACGTAATTATCCATCAATACTGTCATTGACAACCGCCCTCATTAGGTTTAATTTTATTTTAATATTCCGATTCGGAAAAACTTGTCAAAGGGACCATCTTTTTTAACAGATTTTCTGATACAGGGGGATCATGATAAATGCCGGAAACCTTTAAGATCCATGAAATACCGGGATATATATGCAACCTGTTCCTGGTCGAATACCGGGACCGGATGCTGCTTTTGGATTGCGGTTCCATTTCTGATGTGAAAAGGATCGAGAAATATTGTGAAGAGGTCATTGGCCGACCGGTCACAGATATCAAGCTGGCAGTTGTTTCGCACAGTCATCCGGATCATGCCGGCGGGTCACTGGTGTGGCGCAACAAATACCATATTCCCATTGCCGCACATCCCCGTATCGATTTCTGGTATGACGGGCCGGGAGGTTTTCTGCAGCATAAAGTGGATTGTTATCTGGCTACCTGGGTGGCTCACCGGAAAAAGATCAAAATGGAGAATGTCTTGTTCAGCCGCAAAGTGAAACCGGATTTCGTGCTGGAAGACTCAGCAGCCCTGCCCCACTTCCCGGACTGGCAGGTTTTCCATATCCCCGGACATACGACCAATGATATTGCGTTATATAATAAGGAAGAGAAGACTTTATACCCCGGTGATTGTGTGATGGATGTGGATGGAAAATTCCTGCTGCCGGTGCCGATCCTTTTCCCGGATAAAATGGCTGCTTCATTTGACCGTCTTGCAAAGCTGGACGTTAACAAAATATACCTGGCTCATGGAAGTACCATCGATACCCGGGAACCGGATAAAATTTTCGCCTATATGAAGACATTGCTGAACAAACCAAAAAATGCCATGACCAATATGGCATACAAAATCTCCTTCTTTTCCCCGGAATACAAGAGAGTGAGGNNGTGAGGCGACCCTCCGGAAGTGCGCTGTAGGGGCGATCAGTGATCGCCCGCCTGGCTTGACAGAGAATATCGCTCTATCGTTGTAGGGAAGCTTATCAAGCGCCCGCACCAATCACTCAGCAATCATTCTTTGGTTTAATCCGCGGGAAGCTGATAGCTTCCCCTACAAACGCATGAGCCAAGGTTCTCCTANNCCCTACCCAACTACATACTGTTCCGGGTGTCTGGCGGTGATGCGGCTGTAAAAATTGTGGATGAAATTCATATCCGCTTCATAATCACCGGTAGGATGAAACACCGGACCTATTCCTGCTTCTTTTTTGCCGTAATCAAGATACGCCAGGATCAGCGGTACCTCAGCTGCAAGGGCGGTGCGATAAAACCCGCTCTTCCATTTCTTTACCGAACTGCGTGTCCCTTCCGGTGATATCAAAATAAACATTTTTTCAGCATTTTTTAATAAGGTAGCCATATGCTCTACCATATTGGCAGCATTGGCACGATCGACGGGCAAAGCTCCGGTTGCATGGAAAAACCTGCGCAGGGCAAATTTCATCCATTCTTTTTTGATCACATAATTGACATGGATTTTTTTGATATAAAAAAAGGCCCGTGCCAATGGAAAATCAATATTGCTGGTATGCGGCGCTGCTACGATGATCGCTTTTTTTATCTCCGGCGGTATAGTCCCAATGGTTTTCCAACCGGCAAGCCAATAGTATAGTTTCGCTATTAAATACATTTCTTCTCCCCATTCTCCCGAAATTTTCAAAACTTTTTCCCAACTGTTCCTATTATATAGTATCATTCTACAAATTACAGCAGAAATATTTGCATAAAAAAAGGGAGTCTAAACTCCCTGTTTTCGGCAATTGTCTGAGTTCGCTGATTAAGATGCGGCTTAGCTCTCTGAATGGTTGGGGTAGTGGAAAATGTTTCCCTGCCAGGTCTTCATTACCACTTCACTTTCATTCATGGAAAGAAGATATTCCGGGTTGACCGGTGTCTTGCCGTAGCCGTCCGGTGCATTGATGATATATGTGGG
>DBRM01000056.1:12341-26528 GCA_002305965.1 Syntrophomonas sp. UBA1368 | reverse complement strand
TCACAGGCCGCTTTGGCCTCAGCGGTTACTTCCAGCGGGTGATTGAACTGGGTGTTGATAAAAATCGGCGGGTGTTTCTTTAAAACCTCGCACAATTCAGGGGTGATCCGCTGTGGTATGGTTACCGGCGCGCGGGTGCCGATCCTCTTGATCTCTATGTGCTCCATGGCATCCAGTTCGCTTAACAGCCAGTCAAGCATCTTGTTGCTCAGCATCAGTGCATCTCCGCCGGTGATCAGCACATCCCGTATCTCTTCATTTTCCCTTATATACTGCAGGGCGGCGGATAAATCGCTCTTTAAGGCATGCCGGTCCGTTTCGCCGAAATTTCTGCGGCGCTGGCAATGCCGGCAGTACATGCCGCATTGGTTGGTGACATTGATAATGAGCCGGTCGGGGTAACGACGTGTTATACAGGGAGCCGGATTGGTGAATTCCTCTCCCATGGGGTCGTCGTGCCCTTCTGTATCCTGAATTTCAAGCAGGCTCGGGACTGCCTGCATATAAATCGGCGAGTACCTGAAATTGGCGAAATCAATCAGACTCAGATAATATGGGGAGATGGCCCATCGCACCTTTTGTGATGCCATCCGCAGTCTCCACATTTCCAGTTCGGACAAGGGAAGAAATGCAGCCAGGATATCGGGATCACTAATGCGGTTTTTCATTTGCCAGCTATAACTCTGCCATTCTTCTTCGCTTGCTCCAAAGTATCTGCGGATCATAGCTTGGTTTTCCGCAATTCTTGACTCCTGCTGAAATCCGGTTTCGATATGTGCCTGCATGGTAAGATAATCCAGGATGTCCCTCTTGAGGTCAGCGGCTCGCTGAAGTGAAATCTCTCTTTTGGTCTGGTGGTCGCTAAAATTAAGCATAAAAAAACCCCCTTGCTTTTCGAAATTAACAAACAATTTGTAAACCAGAGGGCTATTAATTTATGATTAACCCTCCTTATTATGCCTGCGAGGTTAGCTGACGGATTCGGGCTAAGGAACACCCTACCGGTAAATAAACCGGATTCACCCCAAAATTGGTTCCCCCGTTCTCGCTGTATCAGCGAGATTCGGCATCCACCTATATCGGTGCATTATTTAGTATAATATATTTTTCCACTTACTGCAAAACAAAGTTTCCCTTCTCACAATAAGCCTTCTCTGTCATAAGCTGGAAATCTCCGCTTTTCTCCGGATAAAGAAAAATTTCAATACCGGCGGTCAAAACCTGTATATTGCTTAACCTTCTGATAATATAATGTATGCGGAATAGATTCAAGTGTTGACAAAATGCTGGTTTCCGTCAGGAGAAAAGGCAGGAAAATAAAAAAAGCCCGGTGTAGTTACCGGACTGCCAGACGTCAAAAAAAGGCTATGAGCGCATTATGCTGATTCGCCTATTGCGTATCCTGCTATATTGCGGCACAGGTCGCTGATCCTTTCCAGGTTTCCCAGGATATCCAGGAACACCGCTCCGTTGTTGCCGTTGCATATGTGTTCGTTAAGGCGCCGGATGTGATTGCGGCGGTATTCTCTCTGCAATTCATCCAGTTTTTCTTCATTGCGTTTGACTTGCTCCGCAGCTGCCGGATCTCTTCTTCGGGCTACTTGCATGGTCAGGTTCAGCGTATTTTTAGTCAGTTCCACCATTTGCTCCAGTTCCTCCAGGGCCTCACCGGAGAAACTCACCTGATGCCGGTCAGCATAATCAGCCAGTTCGATGATATTCATGCATATATCGGCAATGCTCTCCGTATCATTTATGCATTGCAGCAAAGCAAAAGATTGATAGGAGTCTTCCTTGGACAAGCGGGACTCAGATGCCAGGACGATGTAATCAGTGATTTCTCTTTCCATGTGGTTGATAAATTCCTCCAGCTGCTCACCTTTTTTACGCTGGTGTTTCTCCCGTTTGACAAAGTAACCCATAGCATTGGTGAATGCCTCTACGGTTATATCCCCCATACGCAAAGTTTCCCGGGTAGCCTGCGATAAGGCTACGGAAGGGTTGGCCAGGAAGCGTTTGTCGATGTAGATGGTCTTCATCTCATCTTCGGTGTCCTTCTTGGAGTCCGGGATAATTTTGGTGACGATATAGGCCAATACGGCTACAAAAGGCAACTGGATAAGGGTGTTGGACAAGTTGAAAAACAAATGTGTCTGTGCAATCTGCAGTTTTATGTTCAGCATATCCCAGCTTACACTGCCGGGAATTAAAATCAACAAATAATTGGTAAAGAATATGATGGCTTTTTCCGCGATACCGGAGACGAAAAGAGGAAGAAACAAACATGAGCCGATGAAGTTGAACATGAAGTGGGTAAGGGCTGCTCTTTTTGCGACTACACCGGTACCGATCGCTACCAATAAAGCGGTGACTGTTGTGCCGATATTATCTCCGCAGAGTATGGGAACCGCCTGATGATAGGTGATAGCCCCCTGATAGGCTAATTCCTGCAAAACACCGATGGTTGCACTGCTGGAATGAACAGTGGCAGTAAAGATGGCGCCTACCAGTACACCTAAGACCGCATTGTCTTCGATACTGAGCATCAAGTTGGCAAAAACGGGGACATCTTTTAAAGGTGCCAGTCCGTCACCCAGTATGGTAAGACCAAAGAACAAGAGTCCAATGCCGGTAATCGCTTGACCGATCAGCTGGGCTTTTTTATTGTCAACGAAAATGTAAGTGATGACACCGGCGGCAATGATGGGCAAGGCATAGTCGCCGAGGTTAAAACCGATCAAATATACTGTGACAGTGGTGCCGATGTTGGCTCCCATGATCACTCCAATGGCTTGTTTCAAGGTGAGGAGACGGGAATTTACCAGACCGACGGTTAATATGGTTGTGGCAGTACTGCTCTGTATCAGTGCTGTTGCCGCCATCCCGGTCAGTGCTCCTCTGATGGGATTTTTTGTTCCTTTCTCCAGGATGGTGCGCATTTTGTCACCGGCAACTTCCTGTAATGCGCTTGACATAAATTTCAGTCCGAACATCAATAACGCCAGACCGCCAAGAAAAGCGAATGTCATCGCTTGATAATCAACCACGTATGAACCTCCAATAAAAACTTTACTGCGTCTTTATTTAAACAACTTTTGCTGATTTTTTTCTGTTTTCTCTAAATAGTTATTTCTTTCCTTACTTTGGAATAAAAAAAGTCAAAGTATTTAGCCATTATAAATATATACCTTTAGAATTGATTCTGCAAACCCAAAAACTCATTTCCAAGGGTTTTCAAGCTAAATTTGAAACGTATAAAAAAATGTTTTTTCCTTATATTTTATTAATAAAATTCTACTACTGCAGATATTATTTTGTAAAATAATACGACAATAAAATTCCTGTGATTTTCCTGCCACCCAAAATTCTTTCTATTACAAGTCTATAATCGTCTTATTGCATTAAAACCAATCACAAACTCCCCGCTGGCGGTCTATGCCAACGGGGAGTTTTTCATGTGGAGCAACTGCCATGATATATTTCTTCTGTGCCTTTATTCTGATCGGATGGCATCCAGCGCGCTGAGGTTCATGGCACGATGGGCGGGTGAGTACCCGGCTATAATGCCTACCATGGTTGAAAACAACAAGGCGCCGATGGCTAAGGCGGGCGGTATATAGGATATGCCTGTTCCTGCCATCCCTCCCATCATACCCGGAACAAAGTTATTCAATATCCAGGAGACCAAATAACTGAGCAAGAGGCCGATCACCCCCCCAATCAGCCCAATCAAGGCTGCTTCCAATAAAAATAATTTTTTTATATCAGCGATATCCGCCCCTAATACTTTTATGATGCCAATTTCTTTGGTTCTTTCATAAATGCTCATGATCATGGTATTGGTTATGCCGATGGCTGCCACCAAAAGGCTGACCGCCCCGATGCCGCCTAAAACAGCCTGGATGGTGCGGGAGGTCTTTTTCATCGATTCCAATATGTCGGTCAAGCTATAGGCCGTGTATCCCAGATCTTTAATTTTTTGCAGTACAGCCGCAACCACTTCGATGTTTTCACATTTGACTTTGATCGAATCGTATTGATTCTGATTGTTTTCATTAATGGGACGTTCACTGCTGTTGGCGCGTTCGTTTTTGCGGTCTTCGGCGATGATCTTTTCCAGATAAGCAATATTCATATAGGCATTATAATCCTGTTCGTTATTGCTTTGCTTGAGAATCCCAACTCCTTTTATTTCATGGAGTTTGGGCTCTTTATAGTCAGGATCTGTGCCGCCGGGTATCCGCTCTCCATAGGACATGTTGGCGGTAAGTAAAAGCTTGTCACTGATCAGGTCTACTTGCGGAGGTGTATCACCCATCGGTCCATAGTAACCGCTGTTGCTGAGGCGCGGGTTATAAAAATTGTAAACGATCTGGGAGCCGAAAATGATGGCTTCTTTGTCACCGTCTAAAAGCAGGCGTCCTTCCTCGATCTCAAAATCAAAGGCTTCCAGGTTTTCCGGCTTTACACCAATTACGCCTACATTCCCGACCATCTTGCCGGCCACCACTTTATAATAGCTGATCTTTTGCGGCATGACTGCCTTTACTCCGGCAATTTTTTCGAACTGGGCTACGGCTTGATCATTTAACAAAACATTTTGCGTATTGGCGCCCGGCTTTTCCATCCCATAATAAGCGGGTTGTACGTCGATGATATTTAAACTGCCCATCTGGGAGATCTGCTCCTGAAACTGCTTATCCATGGCAAGCCCTAATGACAACATAATGACGATAGAAGCCGTGCCGATCATCACTCCTACTATGGTCAGGATACTTCTGGTTTTGCGCCGCAGCAGGTTTTGCCCGCTCATGCGGAATAAGTCAATTCTATTCATCTAATTCCAGTTCCTCACTTAAACGGCGGCGGCGGCGCCTGATGACCACTGCCGCTATGACAGCCAGCAGTATGATTCCTCCGGCTGCAATAAACCATTTGTTAAAGGATTTTTCCGCCGGCATTTCCTCCGGCATCATGCCGGGACCTTCAAAGGGCGGCTGGGTTACAGCATTGATCTGAAAGGTCTTTTCCACCATAAAAGGCTGGCCGATATTGTCTTCATATTGCAGTATGATCTTTCCTTCTGCTATCCCTTCATTGCGGGGGATGATCGTTACATCAAAATAATTCTCTTTGCCGGCTTCCAGATTTCCCAAATAGGAACTGCCGTCCTGGATCTCAAAGTCGCCTTCGGTGGTAACGATAATGTTGCGGATCACACTTCTGCCGGTATTATAGAAATCGATGGAAACAGCGGTGGGGGTCCCCACAAATGCTTCGGTCGGGGTCTGTACATCGGTGACCACCAGTCTGATGTTCTGGTTGACCGGGATGCTGATCAGTTCTTTTTCATTATATTGAGTTCCCTTGCTATCCTGGTACTGCAGGTCCACACTGATATTGTAGTTGCCGTTATCCGCATCGGTTTTGGGTTTTAAAGTCAGATTTTTCTCCAGACGCGCACCGGCTGCCATTTTGTCTATGAAAAAGGAATTGCTGCTGCCTACCGGTGAGAATACATCTCCGTCAGAATTGATGCTTACTTTGATGTTGCCGATTTCTTCAGCAGCGCTGGTATTGTAAAAAGAAATATTTAATGGAAAAGCCAGTCCCGGCTGCACATATTCACCGGGATAAGAATAGTCATCCACGATAAGCCGGGGGGTATATTCATCATCTCCGCCTGCCTTCCCCGATACGGGCAGATATACGGTGTTTTCCTGGGTGTATTCCTGGCCGTATTCATCCTGATATTTGATAGCCAGATTAAGCGGATATATTCCCTTTTCCAGTTTGGCATCAGTATATAGGCGGTACTCTGCTCCTGCTGTCCGGCCAGGGCTTAATTGCCCAATGTGCTGGATCGCCGGCCATTTATCCAGATTGATGGTATTGGCGTCAAATCCGTCCAGCTTGAGCTCAATATTTTTCAGCACGATGTCGCTGTCATTTTTTATATTGATCTTAACAGAACTGCTATCTCCCGAAGGCAGCCGGTCCTGGGCCATTTCAACTCCCATAACCGAAATATTAGGCTGCTTGCTGCTGTTCTCAATTTTTACATTGATGGTATCGCTGATACTGCCGCTGTACCCATAGTAAGTATTGTAATTCACCGTTACATCGATGGTATAGATCTTTGGCTTTACGGTGCGCGGAACGGTTAAATCAAAAATGTAAATATTGCGGGATTTGGCGGTTAAACGACTGGCATATTGGGTTATACTCATTTCATCGACCAAAAAGGGGAAGCCACCGGCGTCCGCAGCCGACAAGGAAACACTGATGTCTGTAGCATCTGTTCGGCTGGTATTTTCAACCGGTATTTTAAGCTTAATTTTTTCACCCGCATTAAAAACCGGCATCTTGGCATCCTTGCCAATAATAATACGGGGGTTTTCATCCGGGACTTCCCAGGGGTCATCCGATTCGGCAGATGCTATACTTAGCCAGGTAAGGGTAAAAATAACCGCAAGTAAGAAGATAACGCCTTTTCTTTTCATTTTTGTCTAACTCCCCTTTATCAATTGTGATCCTTCAATATTGCCGTCAAAAATATTTACGATCCGGTCAGCATAGCTGGCAATATTCGCATCATGAGTGACCAGGACCAGATTCTGTCCATTTTCCCTGGTAATCTTCAGCATCAGGTCCATCACTTCCGAGGTGGTTCGGGAATCCAGATTACCGGTGGGCTCATCNNGCAAATACGATCCTGGGTTTAATAACGAAAGCCCGAGCAATACCGACCCGCTGCTGCTGACCGCCGCTCAACTGGGTGGGCCTGTGCAGGGCATGCTTTTTCAGGCCTACCGCATTCAGCATTTTAAGTGCCATCTTTTCCCGCTGTTTTCTTTCTACTCCGCGAAAGATCAAGGGGAGTGCAACGTTTTCCAGGGCCGTAAGTGAAGGCAGTAAATTATAGGATTGAAAAATAAAGCCTACGTAACGCTGTCTGAACCTGGCCAACTGCCGTTCGTTCAGTTTTACAATGTTCTTCCCGAAGAGGTCGATGGTACCCCGGGTAGGCTTTTCCAATCCGGCGATCATGTTTAACAGAGTGGTTTTACCGGAACCCGAAGTCCCAAGTATACAGGTAATTTCGCCATATTCCATCACCATCGAAATGTTATCCAGCGCTACTACTTTCTCTTCTCCCACCCGGTAGACTTTACGCAGATTATCAATTGTTACCGCCGGCAAATCATGTTTCCCTCCCCTGCCATATATATCTAATTATAGTTGATTCCGTCAGATTACTTTCACNNTTTTGCCATCGGCATCGTTATACGGGTAGGGGGTATACAAAAGCTGTTTACCGTGTTAATATGAACTTATATTAAATTGTTCTGACGAAAAGAAACGAGGAGGAGAAAATAATGGGGAAAATTGATCAAGCTGTAATACAAGAATTACAGTCTCATTATGGTAACCGGGTTAGCTTCGACTCCCTTGAACGGAAAATATATGCTCATGACATGGGGACCATGCCTTCGATGATCAAACCGCTGGCGGGGGACCCGGTGCCTGACGGCATCGTTCAGCCGGTATCGGAGGAAGAACTGGTTGAACTGGTGAAGCTGGCCAGGCAGAAAAAAATAAACCTCACTCCCCGGGGCAAGGCGACTTCCGGTTATGGGGGCGTTTTGCCGGTTGAAGGCGGTTTGGTGGTGGAGTTCAACCGCATGAACAAAATCAACGCCATTGACGGGGAGAATTTGACCGCTGTGGTAGAACCCGGCGTAGTTTGGAAAGAACTTGAATATCACCTGAATCAGCAAAATTTGACCCTGGCTCTCTACCCCACCAGTTTTCCTGCTTCCACGGTGGGCGGCTGGCTGGCCCAGGGCGGAGCAGGTATTGGCAGCTATGAGTACGGTTATTTTGCTGATAATGTTCTGTCCGCACGGGTGGTTCTGCCTGATGGGAATATACGTGAGTTAAAAGGAACAGAACTGAACCTGGTGAGCGAGGTGAACGGGATCACCGGTCTGATCAGTCAGGTGGTCATCCGGGTCAAAGATTTAAAACCCATGCACATCAATGCAATCGCTTTTGATACAGTAGATAATATGACTGATTTCATGGAAGGACTCTATCAGAGAAAAGTCAGGCTCTGGTCGGTAAGCTTCATCAACCCGGAAGCAGCCAAAATGAAAAATAAGCTCCCCCCGCATCTGCACCATGGTCATCCGGTGGAAGATGAGCACAAGGTGATCCTGCCTGAAAAATTTATTGCCATTTTATCCTGCACCGCTGACCGCTGCGACCAGATTATGAACGATGTACAGGAACTGGCTGCTTTATTTAATGGCGAAATTTTATCAGAGGAAATTGCCCGGCATGAATGGGATGCCCGTTTTGAACCGATGCGGGCCAAACGTATCGCCCCTTCTTTAATCCCCAGCGAAGTGGTGGTGCCTCTGGAAAAACTGGCTGAGGTCATCCGGGAGATCGACAGCGAGATCAAACATCCATTTATTCTGGAAGGTTTTGCAACGGACCGCAAGGAATTTGTGCTGCTGGGCTTTATCCCCCACGATGAGAGGAAGTTCAACTTCAACCTGGCTTTCGGTTTATCACTGACGGTGCTGAAAACTGCACAAAAGTACGGCGGTCGTCCCTATGCCACGGCTCTGTATTTCACCAGTATGGCGGAAGAAGTACTGGGGAAAGAGCGGGTGGAAGAATTACGCCGGTTCAAAGCGGATATGGACCCGGAGGGATTGATGAATCCGGGTAAGGTTTTAGATAAGACCATGGTTTCCAGCGCGCTGAAAATGGCCAATGCTTTTGAACCATTGATCAGGGTATTCGGAAATTGGGCCAAGGGCAAAGAAGCCGGGGAAGTTTTCAAAGCCCGTAAAGGGATCCCCGGAGATATCGCCTGGTATGCTTATGCCTGTTCCCAGTGCGGTTATTGCGTAGACCAATGTGACCAGTATTATGGCCGGGGCTGGGAATCTCAATCACCCCGGGGGAAATGGACCTATTTAAAGATGGTTCTGGAAGGCGAAGAAGAATGGGATCAGAAGGCGGTCAACAACTTTATGTCCTGTACCACCTGTGAGATGTGTAACCATACCTGCCAGCTGGATTTGCCCAATGAATCCTCCTGGCTGACTTTACGAGGCGAATTGATCGATAAAAGGGGCTTTCATACTTTCCCGCCCTTTGAGATCATGGTCAACACCATGCGCCAGCAGGGCAATATCTGGGGAAGTTACGCCAAAGACCGGGATGGCTGGATGACTGATGAAATCAGGGAATACGTCAGTGATAAGTCTGATTATGTTTTCTTCCCGGGCTGTACCTCCTCCTTCGTCGAACAGGACGTGGCCCAGTCCACCGCTTTGCTGCTGAAAGAAGCCGGAATAAATTACAGTTATATAGGTAAAGAAGAACAATGCTGCGGAATCCCGATGCTGGTTTCCGGACGCTGGGAAGTATTCGATGAAACTGCGGCAAAAAATATCGAGAATATGAAAAAAACCGGGGCCACAAAAATCATTACTACCTGCCCTGCCTGCTGGCTGGTGTGGGAAATATACTACCGGCACTGGGCAGAAGAAAGAGGCATTGATTATCCATTCCACGCTATGCATTATGCCGATGTGTTAGGTGAGCTGATCGAAAAAGGCGAGTTTAAACTACCGGGTGATATTGGGCGCAAAGTAACGTATCATGATCCCTGTCATATGGGCCGGGCGGGGGTCCGCTATGAAGGCCCCCGGACCTTGATTGAAGCCATCCCCGGCAGTAATTTCCGGGAAATGCGTTTCAACAAAGAAGAGGCTCATTGCTGTGGAGCTGTACTCACCCTGGTGGCTGATCCCGATGTGGCAGAAACCATCGGTGCCAAAAGGATCCAGGAAGCCATTGATACCGGTGCTGATACCCTGATCACCGCTTGTCCCTGCTGCCGGGTGCAGCTCAAACGTTCACGGGATCTGGGCAGCTTCCCCATTGAAATACGGGATCTGTCGACCCTGGCAGCGGAATCCTTCGGTTATAACATTCCGGATTCCAATGCAGTGATTGATGAAAAATGGGGCGTCTTTGAGCAGATGATCCGTTTGATGACCCCCTGGGGCATGGCGGATCTGATGGCGGATATGATCCCTGATCTGATCAATGCCATGCCGGATGTGTATCGCAGTATGATGCGGATGGTGGTAAAATCCCCCGCCTCCGTAAAAGAGCCTATGATATCCATGATGAGCACCATGATGCCGGCCCTCTTCCCCAAACTGATGCCGGATATCATGCCCAAAGTGATGCCCAAAATGCTGGAAAAGGTAGGGGCGGCCATCACCATGCCTGACTATCTGTCAGAACAGATGCCGGATCTGATGCCTAAGACCATGGATGTGTTGATGCCCAAAATGTTAAAAGAAATCATTCCTTATTTTATGCCCCATATGGTTGAATACCTGCGTACGGCTAAAGAGATATAGTTTTAATACTTTTAAGCATGTAAGGCATAAACGGGCGATTCTACTGACGGAGCAGCATTGGCTGCTCCGTCAAGTATTTGCAGCGTATCGTAAACTTTAATCGCGGTATGAAGGTCCACTCTGGTATCCATTTTAGACAGATCGGCCTCCAGTATTTGTTCAATTTTGTTGATCCGGTAATAAAGCGTGTTCACATGTATAAAAAGACTGTCAGCTGTGGCTTTGATATTTCCGCAGGTATCAAGCAGTTTTCTTAATGTGGGCAGCAATTCTCCTTCACTTTTACAATCATGTTCAATTAATTTACTTAAAATATCATCGCAATATTCCCGGGTGGTTTTTAAATCCTGGGAAAATACTGCGCGGTAAACACCCAGCTCAGAAAATTTGCAGATAAAATTACTTTTGCCCATCAAGTGGTTCAGAATAATTGTGATCCGGGCCTGATCAAAACTTTTGTCGATATTTTCGAAAGGTTTTATTTGACCGGCGCCAATGGAAACAGTCATTTTAAAACAATGGCTTAAAGACTCCTGAAGTTTTTTCAGATCAACGGTATGCTCTATTTGAACAGCTTCTGCCGCTTCTATGTTATCATTGACCGGAACGATAACCGCCACCTGATTCTCCCGGTATAAAGTAATGGCTCTGAGTTTTTCCCTTCTCATATATTCATTTATATATGAACGTATGGCGCGGGCTTCGATCTTTTGTCTGACTGCTTCCACCTGCACCATCATTACATAACAGGGGCGCTTGATATCCAATTCATTATTCATTCCATGCATGATATCCCGCAGGTTGGCATGACTACGGGAGAAAAGATAATCAGTCAATTCCTTTTCGAAATATTCATTGCCATTGTTGATTTTTGAGAAATAACATTTAACTGCCAGTTTACAATCCCTTATAACATCAATTAATTCAGGGATCCGGTCTGCAGATACCTTTTCCGCCGCCACATATGCGTGACCGGGATTTGCTGGGATACGATAATAAAGGGTACAGTTCAACTGACAATAATAGAATTCCTCGTTTTCCCAACCGGCGGGTATGTCTATAAATATTTCGCCGTTTCCTGCCTCCGGGTCACTGGTTACCGGGAAATAGATCAAACCATTATGATCTGTGATCAGAACGGGTAAATACAGCCTCTTTTGCAGGTAATCACCGATAAAAGACAATCCCTGATCCAGTACTCCCTCGATCAATTGGTCAGTGTTTTTTACTGTTGCTATCATCCTGCACACCTTCCTGGAAATTTTACTTGTGCTTATTTACATAAGCAAATTGTATGCCAGTATCAGTTTCAAACCAAAAACCATCATTTACAGGCTTTCACTTGTAGAAAAGCAGCCAGCCTATTCTCAAAATGGAACATTTTTATCAAACCGGTTCTGCGACTTTTGTGTTAATATGAGAATCAGTTGATATTGTTAGCGTTACTTTCCGGGAGGTTAAAAAATGAAGCTTGAAAATGCACTCAGCCCTATGATAAGAAACCGCAGCATCCTGGTTAATACACTGGAACCGGATGATATCGATCTGATACGGAAAATTAAAGAATTGAAAATGGATGTGGTCAACGAACGGATCGATCCGGAGAAAATGAAGCTGCTCAGGCCGGAGATCGTCGATTCCTGGATCAGATCCTATAATTATGGACTGAACGTTTTTGATTATAACTTTGCTCCGACCCTGGACAAGGATGCGCTTGATCTGCGCTGTCAGGAGAAAGCCGTGCTCCTTAAAGCTTCGGAGCCTTTTATCCAACAGTTGGAAAGCATGCTGGGTGATTCACAATGCATCATTTTGCTCAGCGATGAAAAAGGCACCATGTTAAAAGTTATAGAGGGCAGTCAGAAGCTGGAAGCGCAGAATCGCAGGTTCAAGCTGACGGCCGGTTCCATATGGAATGAAGAAACGGTTGGGACCTGTGCCCATGCTATATGTCTGATCCATGGTATCCCTATGCAAATTTGCGGACCGGAACACTATTGTGAAAAATATGATGATATTTTTTGTTCAGCAGCACCCATATTTGATGGAAATAAGAATCTGGCCGGAACCTTGTCCATCGTCAGCCCCAGCTTTCATCAGCAGAATGCACATTCCCTGGGTCTGGTGGTGTCCATGGCCTGGGCGATGGAAAAAGAGTTCCAGTTACTGCTCAACAGCAGACTGCTAAGTGTGGCCATGGAATCATCTGAAGACGGAGTTTTTACCATCAACACCAGCGGTATTGTGACCAATGCCAATGCAACGGCCTGTAATTATTTCGGCAGCCTGCTTGAACATGACTTCATAGGAATGCCGTATGAAACAGTCCTGGGCAAACATTCATTTATTGAAGCAGTTTTGCATGACGGCAAGCCGGTTTCTGACAGGGTGATCCACCTGGAACGTTGGAACCAGCGTATCAATATACGTTCTGTGCAGCCGATCATTGAGGCGGCAGGAGCGAATACAGGCTGTATCGTAACCTTTAAGAAAGCGGAACGTTCCCGCAGACAACCGAAAAGTCATCCAATCCAGTATACCTTTGCCCATATCGTCGGCAAATCACCTGAACTGCTCAATGCTGTCAGAATGGCAGAAAAATTCTCCTACCTGGATGCCAATGTTTTATTACAGGGTGAAAGCGGCACCGGCAAAGAAATGTTTGCCCAGGCTATCCATAATAAAAGCAGGCCCAAAGGACCCTTTGTGGCAGTAAACTGTGCTGCGATTCCCAGTGCCCTGATCGAAAGCGAATTGTTCGGATATGAGGGGGGTTCCTTTACCGGAGCTGAAAAACAAGGAAGACCAGGCAAAATCGAATTGGCTGACGGGGGAACGCTTTTCCTGGATGAAATCGGTGACATGCCTCTGGATCTGCAGCCAGTATTGCTCCGGGTCCTGGATGAAAAAAGAGTTATGCGGGTAGGGGCCAGTCAATATGTGCCGGTGGATTTCCGGCTGATCACTGCTACCAATCGGAATCTGGCTGAACTGGTGGCGAAAGATAAATTTCGCACCGACCTGTTGTACCGGTTAAAAGTATTGCAAATCAATATTCCCCCGCTCAGGGAGCGAGGTCAGGATATCATTTTACTGGCAAACCATTTCCTGCGCACCATTGCAGAACAACAAAAAATGGAGGTGCCCATAATCAGTGACTTGACTATGATCACCCTGCTGAGCTATGACTGGCCAGGTAATGTAAGGCAGCTTGAAAATGCCATGCTTTATGCCTTAAATATCAGCAGCAATGGCATTATTGAGCCGGAACATTTACCGGAAGAAATGCAGCCGGCTATTCCTAAAAGGGCCAGACATGTAAGCGAAAAGGACAATCTTTCCATGAAAGAAGTGGAAAAAATCTTTATTGCCGAGGCACTTCAGCAATACAGGAATAATATATCCGAAGCTGCTGCGTCGCTGAAGATGAGCCGCTCTACCCTTTACCGCAAAATAAAAGAATATGATCTCAAAATAAAACAGGGGAGCTGATACTCCCCTGTTTTTTCGCTGCTGCTTATCCTGTTTTATATATTGCTTCTTATTTTGCTGCCGTCTTCTCACGTAATAAAATTACGTTACCAATTCTTTATCCGTTTTTAACTATGCTCTTACCGGCCAGGTATCCAAAGGTATAGGCACGTCCATGGCTGTTGCCGGGAAGATTTACGCAATAATCATTGGCATAATAACTTCCGGAAGCATTGCCGGCTGCGTATAAACCTGGAAT
>DBRM01000056.1:11305-12192 GCA_002305965.1 Syntrophomonas sp. UBA1368 | reverse complement strand
ATATAGCCTTTCTCGATGTAGGCTTTTACATTATCAGGATTGTGGAAGTTGGTACGCATGTCCTTACAAGCAACGATCTTGAAGGATGGCGCTTCTTCCGGCCACTTGGCATCCCAGACTGTCCAACGGGCATTGCCGGGCTGCTGGCGCTGTGCATTGGACAAATAAGCGTAGGGCAGTTCTTCGTTTTCGTAACGCAATCCTCTCTCATTGACACTCAGCCAGGGCTGGCGCATCAAGGCATCTGCCAGAATGGGAGCGCCTGGTACGGCAAAGTCAAAATACATGGGTGCATGGGGGAATTCATCTATGGCTGCACCGATCCACATGCCCATCTTTTGCCCGTCACCGGTATTTTGAGACCCGTCTACCATTTCGTACATATTGGCATGGATATATTTGGTGGAGGGGATATAGTATTCCCGCATTTCCTTATCAGCATTATAGTCTCCGGAGCAAAGGATGATCCCTTTGGTTCCGACATATTTCTTATAATCGCCTTCTTCACCGGCGATCACTGCTGTTACCCGGCCTTTATTGTTGTCTTCTCTTACCAACTGGACCGCAGGGCTGTTGAAGCGAAGATCCACTCCGGCATCAATACATCCCTGCTTGAGGGTATAGCGCATAGATGCTGTCCAGGGGTCGGTTCCTTGAGGTGCATCATTGATAGCCGCTTCACTGGGATCCATTCTGAAGCTTAATGTCGGGAACCCTTTGATGACCGTTCCGGGAGTTACCGTTTCATCCAGGGGTACCGGTTTGGGCTTGCAGCCATAACCTTCCGCCTTGGCCATGATCCAGTCAGCTACCATACCGCTGTTTTCAGCCCATAGGGCAACCACTCTTTGATTGCCTTTGTAGGCATTATAACGCATGATTTCCTG
>DBRM01000056.1:5901-11282 GCA_002305965.1 Syntrophomonas sp. UBA1368 | reverse complement strand
AATGACTTTTGCACCTTCCTCTGCTGCCGACATGGCAGCGCATAATCCTGACATCCCGCCGCCGATAACGATTACATCTGCAGTTATTGTTTCTTTGATGTCAGCATCTTTGATCGGTTCCGGGGCTTTTAAAAAGCTGGGGGTAGAATCTGCTGCGGGTTGTTCTCCATCGACAGGTGCGGGTTCTTTTTCCTTGGGGCTGCAGCCGATTATGGCTCCAGCTGAACCAAGGGCTACAGTACTTACTGCCGCTCCTTTGATGAATGTCCTCCTTGATACTCCGTTTAATTTCTCCTCGTTACTCATAGTCTCTCCCCTTTCTGTTTTGTCTCTTTAATAAAAGTTTGGCAATTGTGAGTAGTTTTTCTGCTGTTAACAAAACTGAGGTTCAATAACTCGACATAAACCTGTTTTTTCATCATCTTTTTGAGGAATTGTTTGCATTTAGTATACCAATAAATTTTTCTTTTTGCATCGTTAATTATTACGAAGCTTGACTGAAAAAACTGTGATAAATTCCAAATTTATTAGCCCAAATGCTCATTCCCTGAGAAAATATATCCAAAAAGGACAGGCAATTACTGTATAATGCTCTAAAGACAAATTGCTCGGTTTATGTCTATAATATAAAAAAATAAACCTTCATTAAGGGCAATTGTGACCAGCTGAAAATTAATAAAATTCCTGCTGTCAACAAACACTAAAATATGATTTTCAAGGAGGTTTTTATGAAAAACAATGGCGGGGAGAGCAAAAGCTTTCGGGAAAAGTATCTTAATAAAAGGGTGATCCTTATTGTACTCGGTATAGCAATTGTGGTAGGCGGGGTAACTGCCGGTGCTTTACTTAAGGCCAGTGAAAATCCTTCTTTTTGCGCGACTTGTCATATCATTAAACCTTATTATGTCTCCTGGAGCGAAGGTGCTCTTTTAGATAACAAACACGCTCAGGAAGACATAGAGTGTTTGGACTGTCATCATCGGACCATCCCTGAAAAAGCTATGGAAGGGATCAATTTCATTACCGGTAATTACTACATGCCTTTGGAAGGACCTCCGGGAGATCGTGCCATGTGTCTGGACTGCCACTCTGAAGAAGGCGAAGGCATGAGCTGGGACGAAATAATGGCGGCTACAAAATTTGAAGATTCCAACCCTCATGATTCTCATAATGGCCAGCAGGATTGCAACCTTTGCCACCAGATGCATGAAAAATCAAGGCCTATGTGCGCAGATTGTCATCTCTGGAAATGGTATGACGATCTGGATGAAAGCTGGGACGTTTAATATTTAAATCGAACCGGAGATATGTTAATGCATTTCTATAAATTCGTATCTTCTATGACCACCGGACTGGTGCTGTTGGCTTTGATAGGCCTGGCATCAGCCGTTGGTTCCAGCTTATGGCCGGAAAATTTCTTCCAGGCCTGGCCTTTTCGCCTTTTGTTACTTTTCCTCTTTATTAACATGGCACTGTGTACCATCAATACCAGCACAAGATTTTTCCGCCATCGGGCAAAAATCAGCAAGAACTGGAAGATATTATTCAGGAGCGCCGGCCTTTTGATGCTGCATGCCGGTATCGTCCTGATCCTTATTGGTGCCGGACTCTATTCCTACCTTGGCCATAGTGTACAGTTGAGTATTCTGGAGGGTGATACCGTTGAAATTAATAAAGTTATTCCGGTTGATAACAGCTTTTCGCTGAAACTCCATACATTTTCCATAGAATTCAATGCAGATGGTTCCCCGTCCCAATACTATTCTGAAATGGAAGTACTGGAAGCAGGAAAAACGGCCCTTGCAAAAACCGTCAGTGTGAATCACCCCCTGGTCTATAAAGGTGTAAAGGCTTATCAAAGCAGTTACGGTTACTTAACTGACGTTGTGGTTCAGGATGGTGACGCGGCTCCAAAAACGGTTCTGGCTCAGGACGGAGATTTTATACAATTTGCTGATACCACCAGAACAGTAAAAGTATTTAAATATATTCCCCATTTTGACCCGGAGATTGGCCTTGAGACCAAATCCATGGAACCGGTAAATCCACGGGTGGTTTATTCAGTATATGAAGGAACCGAGCTGCTTGGTGTAGGGGCGGCCCCTTTTGGCGAACCGATCAGCATCGATGAAAATGTTTCCATTGAATTTAAGCAGGTTCGTCCCTATACTGTGTTAACGGTAAAAACCGATCCGGGTCTGCCTCTGGTGACCACCGGCGGGTTGCTGCTGATGCTGGGAGTATGTATGGTATTATTCGGTCCTTCGTCCAGAAAAAAGGAGGTGTCGTCCGTTCATGACAACTGAACACCGGATGATCGATATCGTATTGGTTCTATATGCGGCTGCGGCAGCCGGTTATTTTATCAGCGGCGGCCAACGGTGGCTGGGTAAAGTTTCCTTCTGGCTGGCATCCATTGGTTTGGCCGCTAATTTAATAGCCCTGGTGAACCGGGTATCCCTTAGCGGCAGGCTGCCTCTTTCCAATGGCTATGAATTTTTACTGAGCTTCACCTTTATTACTGTTTTGATGTATCTGCTTTATGAAATACTCAGTGAAAACAAAAAAGCCAGCGGCGTAGTAATGCTGATGGGTACCCTCCTGATCACTGCGATCATCGTACTGATGCCGCAGCAGATCGGTGAGACAACACCGCTGATGCCGGCCTTAAAAAGCCCCTGGCTGACGGTGCATGTTATTACTGCCATCATTGCTTACAGTGCTTTTACTTTAGCAGCGGGACTTGCTATAATACAATTGCGTAATGCAATATCAACAGATGACTCTGCCATTTATAAAATCGTAAGCGCTGGTTTTGCCATGTTGTCATTATCGATCGTGTTGGGAGCCATCTGGGCTGAACAGGTGTGGGGCAGTTATTGGACCTGGGATCCCAAGGAGACCTGGGCGTTGGTTACCTGGATCATCTATGCTATTTATTTGCACTTGCACCGGCAGAGAGGCTGGAGAGGCAATAATGCACGCATCCTGGTAATAATCGGCTTTTTATTGGTGTTGTTTACTTTCTTTGGTGTCAACTATCTGCTGCCGGGACTGCATAGTTATGCTTAGACAGGTTGGCAAAAAGACTTTATAGATGTGCTATTCTGGTTAAAAGGAGGGATTAACCATGTTTGGATTGATCGGTAACTTTGGCCCCTGGGAACTCGGCTTTATCCTCATCATTGTCCTCATTATTATGGGGCCTGGCAAACTGCCCAAAGTCGCGGAATCCATGGGAAAAGCCATAAAGAATTTTCGCAATGCCAAAGCGGATGATGACGATAACGAATTAAGCTAAGCAAAAAAAAGAATAATAGATATCAGAAAATGAAGCCCCTCCGATCAGGAATACGGGGCGAACCTTCTTAAGGAAATGGTTCGCATACCGTTTTAATCCCGATGGCGGGGCTTTGGATTGCCTTGTCCTTGATTTATAACGCTTTTTCCGGTCTGCTGTCCGCAGGCTTTGGCCTAGCTTAGATGCAATTGCTTTATGCTTTCCCCGGAGCATCCTCCGACAACTCTCCTGCGGCCTTGGCTTTTAATTTTTTCAACTCAATAAATACAAAAGACGCAGTCAGTAATACTGCCAGACAGTCTGCTATGGGCGCCGTCCTCCAGATTCCTTCTATTCCCCAATATTTAGGCAGGATCAGCAATAATGGAATGAACAGCAGCACCTGGCGGGACAAACTTAAGATCGCCGCTTGTACCGGTTTTCCTACCGACTGAAAATAAGTCGCCCCTATGACCTGAAAACCAACAATGGGAAAGGCGGTAAAATATATCAGCATGGCATGAGAGGTCAGATTGGTCAAGGCTATATCTCCTTTACTGAATAAAGCCGCCAGAGGAACTGCGAATAGGCGAATGATGATAAATCCTGCTATGGCAATGCATGTAGCTACGAACACTGCCTTTTTCCAGGCTTCGATCACCCGGTCATATTGTTTGGCACCATAGTTATAACCAATGAGGGGCTGGGCTCCCTGATTTATACCCAGAATAGGCATAAAGAATATCATCCCCAGACTCATCATAATGCCGATTGCTGATAACGCTAAATCTCCGCCGTAGCTCATCAAAGCATGGTTTAAAATCACCTGCTGTATACTGGTAGCCAGCTGCATCGCGAAAGGCGCAAAACCAATCGCCATGATGGCAAATATCACAGGCATTTGTGGTATCAAATTTTTTACATATATTTTGACCACATTGCGTCCGGACAAAAAGTAGCTCAACACCCAGAGAGCGGCTGCTGTTTGGGCAATGACGGAGGCTAGTGCCGAACCTTTTATGCCCCAGCCAAATATAAAAATGAACACATAGTTTAAGATGATATTGATAATGGCGCCTAAAAATTGAGTATACATTGACATGCGGGGATTGCCTTCCGCCCTGATGAAGTTGTTGGCCCCCATGGCAAAAGAAATAATGGGAGCTCCTAACATGATGATGGTGATATAATCGCGGGCATATGGATATACTTCAGCACTGGAACCTAAAGCGGTCAATATTGGCTGGGCAAAAATCAGATAAATTATGGAGAATATGGCTGGTAACAAAACCAGCAATGTCATTGCATTCCCAGCAACCACTTCGGCTTCGGCTTTCTTCTGTTCACCCAGGCGGATAGAAATCAATGCTGTAGCACCCACCCCGATCAGGATGGATAAGGCCATTAAAATGGTCATGACCGGCAAGGCAACAGCTGTTGCCGCCAGGGCCAGGGACCCAATCCCACGGCCAACAAAGATTCGGGCAACGATATTATAAAAAGCATTTACCACCATACCGGCAATAGCAGGCAGAGAAAACATCCACAGCAAGCGGCCTATGCTCTGTTTCCCCATAAAATCAGGACTGTCCATATAAAAAATTCACCTGATTTCAATGATTATATTTTTCGGGTCTGGTCGACTGACCGGAGAGTCAATGCTAATAGTATACTACTATATTTTTAATTAGAACAGAATTTTTGTTTATGCCTCATTTTCTCTCAGTACAGCAGCAGGCATGACTGATTGAGCAGGAAACGGGCTGGTTTATGGAGAACTATAAGAAATGATATAAGGAAGGTTGCATCAATGAACAAGGAAAAAGCAGAAGCTGCAAAGCCCGGAATAATACAGGAATTATCAGGTTCCATGGGCGATCTGGGCACACTGCTCCCCCATCTTTTAGCAGTGATAACGGTTGCCGGTCTGAGTTCCACGTCAGTCTTTATGGGCTTTGGACTCTTTTATTTATTCAGTGGCTGGTTCTATGGAATCCCGATGGCAGTACAGCCAATGAAGGCCGCCACCGCAGCGATCCTGGTCCAGGACCTGACCGTGGGAGAAATCGCCGCGGCCGGAATCGTGATCGGTGCTGTCTTG
>DBRM01000056.1:0-5837 GCA_002305965.1 Syntrophomonas sp. UBA1368 | reverse complement strand
TGGCTGGGAATCCTGACTTTATTGATGATGCTGGTGCTTCTGTTTCGATATCAAAACATTGCTGCCCTGGCAGTATTATTTTTGGGTACCGCCGTATCCCTCCTTTATTACGGGGACGGGCTGCCCTCCCTTTCGATTGGCTTGCATCTACCGGAAGTTGTTATACCTGCTTTAAGTGATTTTAAACGTGGCACCTTGATGGTGGTCCTGCCTCAGCTGCCATTAACTTTGACCAATGCGGTATTGGTTACCAGTCTCATTTCCCGGGATCTGTATCCGGCCAAACATGAAAAATTGTCTGAAAAAAACCTCTGCCTGACGATGGGCGGCGCTAATCTTCTGATAGCCCCTTTAGGCGGATATATGATGTGCCACGGCAGCGGCGGTGTGGTTGCCCATCATCGTTACGGAGCACGGACTCCCAAAGCGATCTATATGATCGGGATCATCCTGCTGCTATTCGGTCTGCTGCTGGGGGATGACGCACTGGTTGTGTTAAGACTGATCCCGGAGGCGGTGCTGGGCTGCCTGCTTTTTTACAGCGGCATCGACCTGGCTATGTCCACTCGCAACTTTGCTGTTAAAAATGACCGTTTTATGCTGCTGATCGTGGCAGTGTTAACCATTGCAGTCAATCCGGCGGTTGCCTTTATCAGCGGGATCGTTATAGACCAGGCCGACCGCCGTCGCTGGATTAAAATAAGCTAAACCTGGTTTGGGGAGGTAATGCAGATGGAAAATAAAATCAAGCAAATCGCCGGTTTAATGACGAGTTCCAAAAAAACCGTGGTTGTCACCGGTGCAGGCATCAGCACTGAAGCCGGCATACCGGATTTTCGGGGAGAAAATGGTATTTACCGCAAGCTGGGCGAAGACAAAGTGATGCGGATCATTAATATAGATACCTTCCGCCAGCACCCGGACGTATTCTATAAATTTTACCGGGAGCACTTCACCCTGGCCGAGGTGGAACCCAGCAGGGCGCATTACGTTCTGGCTGATCTGGAAGCCAAAGGTTATGTACATGCAGTGGTAACACAAAATATCGATAACCTCCATCAAAAAGCCGGCAGTAAAAATGTGATCCCGGTGCATGGCACTGCTGACCGGTTTGTGTGTCAAAAATACCACTGCGGTTCTGTATATGATGCCCACGATGCTTTGGCCGGCAAAGAACTGGTCCCCCGCTGTGAAAAATGCGGCGGCATCCTGAAGCCGGACGTGGTATTGTTTGGGGAGAACATTCAGAATTACATGGATGCACAGGAGAGTATCCTTTCCGCGCAATTGCTGATCGTGATCGGCTCGTCCCTGACCGTATACCCTCTGGCAGGATTCGTAAGGGCTTTTGACTCCTTCTCTCAGGATCTGGTCATCATCAATAAAGGGCCCACTTATATGGACCATGCAGCCAGGATCAAAGTTGATACCGGTACGACCGGAGTGATANNTTTTTACGGTACGCTGTTAATAATATATAATAATGAGGAAAGTATTCTTTTAAATCACACGTATAGCTTTTGGCAGTGTAGATTTTTATCAATTCAAACAACATTCGCAACTTGA
This sequence comes from Syntrophomonas sp. UBA1368, assembly GCA_002305965.1. Classification (GTDB taxonomy): domain Bacteria; phylum Bacillota; class Syntrophomonadia; order Syntrophomonadales; family Syntrophomonadaceae; genus UBA1368. Next base: position 4,271 of record DBRM01000056.1, on the reverse strand, counting down.
GTCAAAGAAATGGAGGATCTTAGATGTTAAATTTTGATTTTTACAACCCGACTAAATTAATGTTCGGTCAGGGAAGAATTGCTGACATTGCTTATGAAATCCCCCGAAATGCAAGAGTTCTGATAACATATGGGGGAGGCAGCATAAAAAGCAACGGGGTTTACGATGAGGTAAAAGCTGCCCTGACTGGCTACGAAGTGGTTGAATTTGGCGGTATCGAGCCCAACCCTTTATATGAAACACTGATGAAAGCAGTGGAACTGGTAAAAACCCACAAGATAGATTTTCTTTTGGCAGTAGGAGGAGGTTCTGTAATTGACGGAACGAAATTCATAGCCGCTGCTTCATTATATGACGGCGATCCCTGGGAAATTATTTTCAGCCGGGGCACTGTGGTTAAAGAATCGTTACCCATAGGTGTGGTCCTCACTTTACCGGCCGCTGGTTCTGAATCCAACCATCGTGCGGTGGTTTCCCGCAAGTCCATGAATGCCAAAATTTCTTTTTACAGCAACTCCTTCTTTCCTCGTTTCGCAGTTTTGGACCCGGTCAAAACTTATTCCCTGCCCCCAACTCAGATCAGCAACGGAGTGGTAGATGCTTATATACATGTGTTGGAACAGTATTTAACCTATCCGGTCAATGCCAAAGTACAGGAACGTTTTTCTGAAGGCATACTGCTTACTTTGATCGAAGAAGGTCCCAGGGCTTTAGCCGAACCAATGAACTATGAAGTGCGCTCCAATATAATGCTGTGTGCCACCATGGCCTTAAACGGCCTGATCTGTGCCGGAGTCCCTGCGGATTGGTCCACGCATATGGTTGGACACGAACTGACGGCTTTATATGGCTTCGACCATGCTGCTACCATAGCAGCGTTGCTGCCCGGCATGCTCAAGGCTTTAAAGGATGACAAAAGGCTGCAGCTGCTGCAATATGCAGAGCGTATTTGGGGTCTAAAAGAGGGAGAAGAAGACGCAGTGATCGAAGCAGCGATTGAAAAAACCCGGGAATTTTTCGCAGCTATGCACATGAAGACCTCCCTCAGCGAACTCGGACTTACTGCAGATAATATTCCTGAAATAATAGCCCACCTTAAAGCCCATGACATGGTCAGACTGGGCGAGAGAAAGAATGTGACTCCGGAAAGAGTACGCCAGGCCCTGGAACTCAGCCTGTAATAAACAATATCAATCAAAAATAGCGGGGGACTGCACCAACTGTCCTCCGCTATTTTGATTTCCTGGGGCGAGATTTTTTACTGCTGGATCCCCAGGAGTTCTTGCGCATTTTTATAAAAGATCTGATCTTCCAGTTCCTGATTGCCCCGACAGGCGATTTTTATGATTTTTATATGCGGGGCGCGGCTGCCAAAAGGCCAGTCTGATGCATAAATCACTTTTTCGGCGCCAAATATGGAGATCAATTTTTGCACCATTTCCGGTGACTGGAAACTGGTTTCCATCCACACATTAGGCAGTTTTGCCATACGGCGGCATACTTCATTGACCCAAAAGAGTCCCGAATGCCCGATGATAAAGTTGATCCCCGGAAAGTTTCTTACTACTTCTTCCGCATATTCAACTTTGCCAAAAGCAGGGGTATTTTTGCTTTTTTCCTTTCCCAGGTAGTAACCTGATGGACCGGTATGAATTAAAACCGGCTTATGAAGCTTTTCGAATGCTTGTAATGATTGAGATGTGCGCGGATCAAGCAGGGAAACATTCTGTATGATGGGATGTAATTTTAATCCCAATGCGCCCCTTTCCACATCCTGCGCAAGCTTGGCGGCTACATCATGATCACTGGTGAAATCGACGCTGGTGAAGGGAAGGATCCTGGGCTCTTGTTTCTTTGCTTCGGCCAGGTCATCGAAGGTCACATAAGGTGCGATCGGCAGACAGACCGCGTAATCGATCCCATTCTCATCCAGAGAACGCTGGTAGTTTTCCAGGGTAGCTGTAAAGTTGCGGGCCCTCTGCCCCTTGGTCGCCCAGTAGTTGGTGATCTCGTAGATCAGTTTACCCATCCCAAAAGAACGGTTTAGCTGAGCTTCGTTGGTCCCCTGCGGATCCCAGAGCTTTTCCATCACGACCCCCCGCTGGTAAATAAGCCTGCCGCCGTTTGGGTATAAAATATCACCCAGGTGTCCGTGTGCATCAATGATCATGATCCAATTCTCCTTTCGCCGAAGCTTACTGTTTCTGATCCATGTTTACCCGAATCTTCATTTAATGTAATCATCATATTAATTTTCAGCTGATGGCGTCAAGAGCAACCGACGAAGTTCCGTTCGTTTCATCATATTGCATTCTGTTTAATGACCGATTAAGATTGAATTACGGATCCGCTATTTAATAATGAAAGGTTTGATATTTATGATATCGGAAAGGATGAAGGAACAGGTTCAAGGCAGTTCCATTATCCGTGCTATGTTTGAGGAAGGTAAAAAATTGGCTCAAATCTACGGTGCCGAAAACGTATTCGATTTCAGCCTGGGCAATCCCAGTGTACCGGCGCCTGAAGCAGTAAAAGAGGCGATCATTGAGATCATCAATAATGAAGATGCGATGACCGTACACGGTTATATGAACAACTCCGGCTATGAAGTTGTCCGGGCAGCCATTGCCGCGTCTATCAATCATAAATACGGCACCGCTTTTTCCCAGGATAATATTATTATGACCGTGGGGGCCGCAGGCGGGATCAACGTTATCTTTAAAACTTTACTGAACCCGGGAGATGAAGTGATCACGTTTGCTCCTTTCTTCGGAGAATATCGCGGATATGCCGCGAACTATGACGGTAAGCTGGTGATTGTATCTCCCAATACAGTCGATTTCCAGCCCAATCTTTCAGAATTCAGGGAAAAAATTACCCCTAAAACCAAAGCAGTGATCGTGAATTCCCCTAATAATCCTACCGGTGTTATTTATTCAGAAGCAACGATCAAAACACTGGCTGCCATCCTGGAGGAAAAGCAAAAGGAATATGCCACTGATATTTATCTGGTTTCAGATGAGCCCTATCGTGAACTGGCTTATGATAATACCGAAGTGCCTTATCTCACCAAGTATTATCGCAACACCATCATCGGCTATTCTTTCAGCAAGTCGCTTTCGCTGCCGGGAGAAAGGATCGGTTATTTGGTTGTGCCGGATGAAGCGGCTGATTATGAGAATATCATTGCGGCAGCCAATATCGCCACACGTATATTGGGTTTTGTAAATGCACCTTCCCTGTTTCAGCATGTCATCGCCAGGTGCCTGGATGCCAAAGTTGATATCGATGCTTACAACAGGAACCGTGAACTGTTATACAACGGGCTTTTATCCTCCGGTTATGAGTGCATAAAACCGCAGGGTGCTTTTTACTTGTTTATAAAGACCCCTATTGATGATGATATTGAATTTTGCGACCGGGCGAAAAAGAAAAATATTCTGATCGTTCCCGGTACTTCCTTTGGTTGTGCGGGATATGCCCGTATTGCCTATTGTGTAGCTTACAATACCATCGAAAAAGCTTTGCCCGGTTTTAAAGAGCTGATGGATGAATGCCGGGAGCATTAAAAACAGGCAGATCGGCATAGTGAATACATACGACATGAAAATGTGCCGAAATTAAAGATTTATTTTTTTCCTAAGAAGGAGCCTCCGATAATTTTGCCGAATAATTTTGAATTAGTGAAATTCTTTAATGAAATTATCGGAGGTTGTCACATGGCGGTCAATAAAAAATGGGTGCAGGTTACTGAGGAAGACATTCTGGCAGCCAATATCAATAAATACAATGACGACGAAGTTCTAAAGTATTATACCGAGAAGGTTGATCCCAAATTCACTTATATAGAATATCAGGTAATTTTTAAAGCGGTTATGGAAGTGCTTTCAAAAAAGCTGGGCAGAAGTATCAAAGCCGTTGATATGTGCGGCGGAGCCGGGAAAGCAGCCTTTATAATGAAGCAATGCGATCCGCTAAGTGAAATCTCTTTGGTCGATCTTTCGGAAAAAATGCTGAAAGTAGCCCGCGACAGAATGATTAATGAAAACGTGGGTGACATACGGCTGATTAAGACAGACGCTTTTTCATTTCTGGAATCGGATGAGCAGCAGTACGATTTGATCGTATTTTCTTCTGCTATCCATCATTTCAAAGATCCGATCAAACTGCTGATCACGGCAGCAGAGAAACTTTCTCCCCAGGGGTGTATCGTAACCATTGCAGAGCCTACCACTATCATTAAATCAACGCGTTTTAAAATTATGACCTTT